>JADGCO010000010.1:0-49658 GCA_015228935.1 Magnetococcales bacterium
GAAGGGCACAGCCCTTCCTCCTGGACCTCCATCCCAGTTTTTCATTTGTTTTTTTCGAATTCAACAAGTTATTAGACAGCCTCTGAGAGATTCTCCCATGCTTTTGCGGCAACGTTATGAATGGCTGATCGGGTTGCGCTATCTGCGCGCCAAAAAGTCAAACCATTTCATCGGGGTCATCACCGTGATCTCCGTGGGTGGGGTCTCCCTCGGGGTGGCGGCGCTCATCGTCGTGCTGGCCGTCATGACCGGCTTCAAGGAGGAGCTGCAAAAACAAATTCTCGGGGTCACCAGCCATGTGGTTGTCCAATATCCGGGCGGAAAAATGCCCGCCTACGAAGATGTCCTGCAACGGGTTCTCAAAGCACCCAACGTCGTGGCCGCATCACCTTACATTCTGCAACAAGCCATGCTGCTTTCCGGTGGCGTGGCCGCCGGGGTTGTCGTGCGCGGCATCGATCCGGAACGGGAAAAAAATATTTCCTCGCTCGCCAAAAACATGAAGCAAGGCTCCCTGCAAAATCTTCTGGGATACGGGGTGATCCTGGGAGACCGCCTGGCTTCCAATCTTGGCGTGCATGTCGGCCAGCCGGTGACCATGGTGGCCCCTGTTGGCAACATCACGGCCCTGGGAACCATGCCACGCATGAAACGCTTCCATGTGGCAGGCATTTTCGACTCGGGCATGTACGAATATGACAAGACCCTCGCCTACATTCACCTGGCGGATGCCCAAACCTTTTTCCGTTTCGATGAACAGGTGACCGGTATCGAAATTCGCACCGTCAATCCCGACACCGCTTTCACCACCCGCCAGTTCCTGGAAAAAGAGCTGCAATTCGGCTATTCGGTCCAGGATTGGATGCAGATGAATCACAATTTTTTCCGTGCCCTGCAAATTGAAAAGGCCACCATGTTTGTTATTTTGTTCCTGGTGGTACTCGTGGCGGCGTTCAACATCATCTCCAGTCTGATCATGGTGGTGATGGAAAAGGGACGGGATGTGGCCATTCTCAAGACCATGGGGGCCACATCGAAAAGTATCATGACCATTTTCGTCATCAACGGCGGCGTGATCGGTCTCTCCGGTACCCTGATGGGAACCCTGCTGGGTCTTCTGCTGGCCTTCAATCTGGAACCGGTATTGCAGTTTATCGAACGGCAATTCGGAATTCGGATTCTGTCCGGGGATGTTTATTTTATTGACCATTTGCCCTCGGTGGTCCTGCGTTCCGACGTGATCATGGTCACGAGCATCAGTCTGTTGATCACCCTGTTGGCAACCCTGTATCCCGCCTGGCGGGCAGCGCGTGTGGATCCGGTGGAGACCTTGCGCTATGAGTAACACATTCTGGCCATCGTATCGATTTGCCCGGATCGCGGAAGATCCGCTGGAGACCTTGCACCATGAGTGAAACGCCCCTTCTTGAAGCCCGGGATGTGGTCAAGTCGTTCCAGACTCCGGCCCAAAACCTGACCATTCTCAAAGGGGTGCAGCTCCGTCTGGAAGTGGGCGAGATGGCCGCCCTGCAAGGGGTTTCCGGGGCCGGCAAAAGCACCCTGATCCAGATTCTGGGCTGTCTGGATCGTCCCACCTCGGGGCAGGTGTTGTTGAACGGACAGGATATGTTCGCCTTGCGTGCCGTCCAGCAGGCCAGCATGCGCAACCAGCACATTGGCTTTGTCTACCAGTCGCATCGTTTGTTGCCGGAATTTTCTGCGGTGGAAAATGTCATGTTGCCGCTGTTGATCGGGCGGCAAAAGTGGCAAACCGCCCGCACCCAGGCCGAAGAGATTCTCACCGAGGTGGGTCTGGCCAACCGGATGCACCACAAACCGGGGCAATTGTCCGGCGGCGAACAACAGCGGGTGGCCATTGCCCGGGCGGTGGTGCATGGGCCGGCTTTGCTGCTGGCCGATGAACCGACCGGTAATCTGGACCTGGTCACTGCCGAGACCGTTTTTCAAATTTTCGTCGATCTGAATCGAAGACGGCGTCTCACCTGCCTGATGGTGACCCACAACCCGGAACTTGCTGCCCGCCTGGATCGACGTTTCCATCTGCGGGATGGTTACCTGATCGAGGTCACCGCCGAAGGTGCAACATGACCGATACGAGTGAAATAATCCAGAAGGTTCTCCTATGGGGACCCGGGATTGTCTTTGCCATCACGCTGCATGAATGGGCACATGGATATATGGCGTCCCTCTTCGGCGATCCAACCCCGGGCCGGATGGGTCGCCTGACCCTCAATCCCCTCCCCCACATCGATTGGGTGTGGACCATCCTGGTTCCTGTTCTGCTGCTTTATACGGTCGGCTTTGCCTTTGGAGGGGCCAAGCCGGTGCCCATCAATCCCCGTTATTTTCGGGGGTCATTTCGGGTTGCCCTGTTTTGTGTCGCGGTCGCCGGGCCTCTCATGAATCTGCTGCTGGCCGCCGGCTGTGCCCTGACCACCCGCCTGGTCATGCACCTCCCCGCCTTTTTTGCCGTGCCGCTGTATGGCATGCTGGAGGCCGCCATTGTCGTCAATGTGGTCCTGGCCGTGTTCAATCTGTTTCCCATTCCCCCCCTCGATGGCGGACGGGTGTTGACCGTCCTGTTGCCCCTGTCGCTGGGCCGTTTTTGGGCATCCCTGGATCGGTATGGCCTCGTGGTGGTGGCCATCCTGGCCATGAGCGGTCTCATGGGCAAAATCATCAATCCCGTCACCGGTTGGTTCTTGACCCTGTTTGCGGGGATGGTCACTCCGGGACATTGATTGATTTGATAAAATACGTAAGAATATGTTTCATTGACCGCCTTTGCCTGAAAGGTCGTGCGTCATGTTGGACAAATTCACCCTGAAAAATTTCAGAAGCTATAAAGAATCTACTTTGCACTTGGCACCTTTGACAATGCTGATCGGTGCCAATGCCTCCGGCAAGAGCAATACCATTGAAGCGTTGCGATTGCTCTCCTGGTTGGCACAAGGCAATCGGCTGCATAATATCCAGAAGGCAATCCAGGATGGTAGTCTTCTGTTGCGAGGACGTGTTCGGGATATTGTTTCAGTAACCGACTCCGATGTATTTTTTTCCTGCCATGGTAAAACAAATGAGAAAAACATTTCCCTGTCTTTATCCATGAATATTGATAAGGATGATGCTCTGCATATTGTCAATGAAGAAATGCGAGAAAAACTTGGAAATGGCACGTCATATCTTTATAAAATAATTGGAAGAGATGAAGGTTTTGGAACAGATGTTCGAGTGGAATATAATAATTTTGCTCGTGGTGGAAACAAACCCAGAATCACCTGTAGTGACCAGCTCACTATTTTTTTTCAATTGGATGGACCTGCAAAATTTCAAAAGGGTCATAAGGAATCCCAGGAAAGAATCCTGGGTGCAACTTCTTTTTTCAGATCCTGGTTGTCAAACATACTTTTTATTGATCCCGTTCCAAGCATGATGCGAGGCTACAGTTTCAGGAACGAAAAAATGCTGCTCGGAGATGGGAGAAATTTATCCAGCGTCTTGTTCCATCTTTGGGGAGGAAACAAGACAGAAACTGATTTGACGGATCAGGAAAAAGAAAATCGTGCAGATATTTTAAAATTTATCCGTAGTCTGCCAGAACAAGATATTGAAACCATCTCTTTCATACCAACACCCCGCGATGAAGTCATGATCAAAATCCGGGAGACATTTGGCGGAAGAGTCCAGGAATTTGATGCATCCATGCTTTCGGATGGCACCCTGCGCGTCTTGGCCATAGCTGCGGCCATGCTTTCGATTCAGGAAAGAGGTATGGTTGTCATTGAGGAGATTGACAACGGAATTCATCCCAGTCGCGTTGAAGGCCTATTGAAACAAATTGCTTTTTTGTCGGAAAAACGGAATTTGCGCGTTCTGCTCAGCAGCCACAATCCCGCCATGCTGGATGCCCTGCCCATGAGTGCCATACCGGATGTCGTATTCTGCTACCGGGATCCGAAGGACGGGTACAGTCGCCTGATACGCATGCAAGATGTTCCTGATAATCCGGAACTCCTGTGTCGGGGAAGTATGGGGTACCTCATGACGTCGGGCATCATGGACAAATTTGTCAAATATCATCCCGGTCCAGAAGCCAAGAAAAAAATGGCCTTGGAATGGTTGGAAGAATTGAATAAAGATCTTGCTGACATGCATGCGAGTATGGGAAACGAAATGTCATGAGCGATATTCTTGTTATAGATACAAATATTTTATTAAATATTCTTGACGTACCTTCCTTCAATCAAAATAGAGATGGAATTGTCCAAGAATACAATAAATACACAAAACAAAGAAATACTTTTTTTCTACCTATGGCAACAATTCTGGAAACTGGCAGTCATGTGGCCGATATCCGTAATGGACAGGATCGGCGAAAATGGGGTAATCTTTTTGTTAAAACCGTTACCAAATCCATTGAAGGTGTAACACCCTGGAAACCATTTCCTTTTCCGACATTAGATTCGATTAGTTTATGGTTGGATGAATTTCCTGATCATGCCATGAGTGGGATTGGCTTTGCCGATTTATCCATTATCAAAGATTGGGAAATTATTTGTAAAAAATTTCCCATGACACGAGTCAAAATCTGGTCTCTTGATCATCATTTGGCCGGATATGACAGTCAACCTGGTTCATAGTCTTTATTCATTGCATTGGCGTATGAAATATTAGCGCAAACGAGTATCACCCAACCGAGGAGATGTCAGCGTGAATGGTAGCAACCTGGTGCGCCCCATTGTCTTTTCCGGGGCACAACCCACTGGCCAATTGACCATTGGCAATTATTATGGTGCCCTGCGCCACTGGGTGGCCATGCAGGAGAGTTACGATTGCCTGTTTTGCGTCGTCGATCTGCATGCCCTGACCGTGCGCCAGAATCCCGCCGAACTGCGTCAGCGCTGTCGGGAATTGGCGGCACTCTATCTGGCCTGTGGCCTGGATCCGCAGCGCAGCATCCTGTTCATGCAAAGCCATGTCCCGGCCCATACCGAACTGGCTTGGCTGCTCGCCACCTTTACCCAGATCGGCGAACTGGAACGCATGACCCAGTTCAAGGACAAGGCCCAGCGCCATAAACACAATGTCAATGCCGGCCTGTTTACCTATCCGGTGTTGATGGCAGCGGATATTCTCTTGTATGGCACCCACAAGGTTCCCGTGGGCGAAGATCAAAAACAGCATCTGGAACTGACCCGCGATGTGGCCCTGCGCTTCAATAATCTTTATGGAGAGGTTTTTCAGGTGCCGGAGCCGCTGATTGCCGAAGAAGGGGCACGGGTCAAGGACCTCCAGGAACCCACCAAAAAAATGTCCAAAAGTGCTGAATCCGAGCTGGCCCGGGTGATGATCCTGGACGCTCCCAAGGACATCCTGAAAAAATTCAAAAAAGCCGTCACCGACAGCACGGCCACGATCCGCTGCAACGAAACCGAACAACCCGGTGTGACCAACCTGTTGGAGTTGTGGTGCGTGGCCACGGGCCATACCCGCGAAGAAGCCCTGACCCATTTCAGTCACAATCTCTATGGCAAATTGAAGGTGGAAACCGCCGAGGCCGTGATTGCCCAGATGGAACCGATCCAGCAACGTTATCGGGATTTGCTGGCCGATCAGGCCGGTCTGGAACACATTCTGGAACAAGGTGCCGAACAGGCCAGACTCCGTGCCGAAAAAATCATGCGCCGGGTGATGGAAACCCTGGGTCTGCCCCTGGATCGGAGACGTTTCCATGACTGAAACGGCTGCGACTGAAGGGGTACGCCTGCAAAAGTGGCTGGCGGAGGCGGGTCTTTGTTCACGCCGGGAAGGTGAAACATGGATCCAGAATGGCCGGGTGGCGGTCAATGGCGTGGTTGTCACCCAGCAAGGGGTGCGCGTCAAACCAGAGGATACCGTGGCGCTCGATGGTCATCCGATCCAACGGGGACGGCTCGAACGACTTCTTCTGGTCCTGAACAAACCCCCCGGTATCATGTGTACCCGCCACGATCCTGAAGGCCGGACCACGGTGTTTGATTTGTTTGGTGCCGATGCCCCACGCCTGGTCACGGTTGGACGACTCGACTATCTCTCCGAGGGGATGATCCTGCTGACCAATGACGGCTTGTTGGCCCATCGCTTGATGCATCCGCGCCAGGCGGTGGAACGGGTCTATCGTGTGCGGGTGCATGGTCGAGTCAGTCCACAGTTGCTCGCCGAACTGCGCAGAGGTGTCAACCTGGAAGATGGCCCGACCGGTCCCCTGGATATCACCCTGGACCATACCGGCGGTGCCAACAGTTGGCTGACGCTTACCTTGCGGGAGGGACGCAATCATTTGATCCGGCGCATTTTTGCCACCCTCTCCATGGAGGTGTCGCGCCTGATGCGGGTTGCCTATGGCGGGGTGAACATGGGCGAGTTGCCCGTGGGCAAATGGCGGCCTTTGGATCCCCAGGAAAGCCTGCGGCTGCGTCAGGCTGCCGGATTCAAGCCCAACATGCCTGGCAACAGATCCCGCCAACGATGACCTTTGGCCATGACTCCCCACGATCTTTTTCAAATATTGTTGGCTGTTCATGGTCCGCGTCATTGGTGGCCGGCCAAGGGCACGTTTGAAATGATGGTGGGTGCGATCCTCGTGCAAAACACGGCCTGGACCCAGGCCCACAAAGCCGTGCAAGCTCTGGCTGCTGCCGGTCTGCTCCATCCGGCTGCCATCCGCTCGGTTCCCGAGGCCACATTGCATGCCCTGATCCGCCCTGCCGGTTATTTCCGGATCAAGACCAAACGTTTGCAAGCTCTGGCAAACTTTCTTGCCCCTTTTGGCGATGATCCGGTACGTCTGTTCCAGATGGCCACCGATTCCCTGCGCAAAACCCTGTTGCTGGTCCACGGCATCGGCAAGGAGACTGCCGACTCCATTCTCTGCTACGAGGCCAAGCGACCTTTTTTTATCGTGGACACCTACACCAAACGTCTGTTCCATCGCCTGGGCTGGGTGGATGCAGAAGCCGATTATGATCTCATTCAGAATATGATTCATGCGGCATTGCCTCCCGATCCTGAAATTTTGGGAGAGTTTCATGCTCTGATTGTCGCCCATGCCAAAACCCACTGCCAAAAACGCCCCCTCTGTACTCATTGCCCGCTCACGGCGTGTCCTTTTCCTGCCGGATCACCCTGATCAAGTTTGCACTGTGTTAAATCCTTCCAATCCAATCCTGCCCCAGAACCAATCGTCGGTATTCTTTTGTTGACCTGACGGACCTGTGTTCCGACCCTGTGCGGCGTGTCGGGCGGAGGTATGTCTATTTTTTAGGCATATCCAATCCGCCACACCTTTTGCCAAGCAAACAAACAGGTGATTGATTATTTTTTATGCATCCCTGGTCCACATTGTGCGGCACCTGAATTTATATCAATATATTTCAATAGATTACATTCTTGGCACATCCTGTGCGGTAACTTATCCAACTCTTGTGATTGAACACCAATGCAGCATGTGGATCAATATGGAGTATGGAGATCAGGCACCCCATATGGTTGCCAACATAATCATGACGGAAGGAGACTCGGTATGAAATGGGTGATTGCAATCATCAAGCCATTCAAACAGGATGATGTGCGTCAGGCATTAACCACTGTTGGAATCACGGGGATCACGGTTTCCGAGGTCCGTGGTTTTGGTCGGCAGAAAGGACATACCGAACTCTATCGGGGAGCCGAATATCAGGTGGATTTTTTGCCCAAACTGAAGATCGAGGTTGCCGTCCCTGACTCCCTTCTGGAACAAACCCTGGAAGCGATCCGGAACTCGGCCCATACCGGCAAGATCGGTGACGGGAAAATATTTGTGCTGGATTTGCAGCAGGTTGTGCGGATCCGTACCGGGGAAACCGGCGAGACAACCATTTGATTGACGAACATGTCACGAAGGAGACAATCATGCGTGCGACGCCTTTCCTCCGGATGGGGAGTGTTGCCCTGCCCCTTCTGGCCCTGCCGGATTTGGCCTGGGCCGAGGATAAACTGAACTCCGGGGATACAGCCTGGATGTTGACCTCCACCGCCCTGGTGCTGTTCATGACCATTCCCGGACTCTCCCTGTTTTACGGGGGCCTGGTGCGGGCCAAAAACGTTTTGTCCGTCCTCATGCAGTGTTTTGCCATTACCGCCGTCATGACCGTGCTGTGGACACTCTATGGCTATTCACTCTCCTTCGGCGATGGCGGTTCCCTGAATGCCTGGCTGGGCGGTACGGAAAAACTCTTCCTGATCGGGATCACGCCGACCTCCCTGAAACAAACCATTCCGGAGTCGGTATTCGTCATCTTCCAAATGACGTTTGCCATCATCACCCCGGCCCTGATCATCGGGGCTTTCGCGGAGCGCATGAAGTTTTCCAGCATGCTGGTATTCATGGTCCTGTGGGTTACCCTGGTGTATGTACCGGTTTGTCATTGGGTCTGGGGTGGTGGCTGGATGGGCAGCAAAGGCGTTCTGGATTTTGCCGGTGGCACGGTGGTGCATATCAATGCCGGGGTGGCGGGTCTGGTGGCAGCCCTGGTTCTGGGCAAGCGCAAGGGATATCCGACAACCCACATGCCACCTCACAGTCTGCCCTTGACCGTGACCGGAGCCGGCATGTTGTGGGTGGGTTGGTTCGGCTTTAACGCCGGCAGTCAGTTGGCCGCAGATGGAACCGCCGGCATGGCCATGGCCGTCACCCAAATTGCCACCGCCATGGCCGCCGTCTCCTGGATGCTCGCAGAATGGATGAAACACGGCAAACCCAGTGCCCTGGGTATTGTCACCGGTGCCGTGGCAGGTCTGGTCGCCATCACCCCCGCTTCGGGTTTTGTTGGACCCATGGGTGCCCTGGCCATCGGGTTGACAGCAGGTGTCCTCTGCTTCTTCAGTGCCACCTCGTTGAAAAGGGCCATGGGTTATGATGACTCCCTGGACGCCTTCGGGGTCCACGGTATCGGTGGCATCATCGGTGCCCTGTTGACCGGAATTTTCGCCTCCCCATCGCTCGGTGGTGTCGGTTTTGCCAAAGGGATCGATAGCATGGGCAGCCAGTTCGCCGCCCAAGCCATGGGAGCCGGTACCACCATCGTCTACTGCGCCATCGTCACCTTCATCCTCCTGAAAATCCTCGACGCCCTGATCGGACTGCGCGTGGATGACGAAAAAGAGACCATGGGTCTGGATATTTCCCTCCACGATGAACGCGGTTACAACCTCTGATCCCTGTCGTGGCAGCACCCTCTGGGAGAGATCGTAACAAATCAGCAACTCCTCTGCCCAACCCGGGGGATCCCCACCCCCGGGTTTTTTATTGCTTGCCCGCATCCAGCTTCGCCTTGACTTGTTCCCAGGGAATCCCCTTTTCCCCACTCTCCTTGAACTCCCGATAGAGACGATCCGCCTCGATGGCATCCTGTTGGTCTTCCCACTCGACCAGAAAGTGGTCCAAGTCAGATCAGAAAATAATTCGGCAAGAATAACTTCGTTTGTCAGTTGCATTCCAGGGTCACATGTTCCGGAATGGGATAGGGATTCCGGGTATCCCATGTATAACGATCCAGTGCCTCTGCCGGCTGGGCGTGCAAACCGGATTCGGTCTGGAAATATTTGCGGCAGGGACCATTTTTGGCGGTGGGCAGGGGGATGGCTTCCAGGAGTTCCGCGCCCAGATCAAGGGCTTCCTGCACCAGAACGTGCAACATGGTTTTTTCCACGCCCCGCCCCATCACCCGACAACTCAGAACAAAATCGACAACCTGGGCAACTGACCGGTTATCCTGCCGGGCAAGGGCCAGACTGGCAATACCCGTCAAGCCATAATCCCCGAACCGGTCCATGACCCGAAACACAAAACAGGCATGCCCCGGGTCGGACGCCCATTGCATGAAATCCGGTTCCAGAAGACGCCGGGTGCGCAGATTCATCTGGTTGGTTTTGTTGAGAAGCTGGGCAGACCGGGCCAGATTGACCGGCTGCACTCTCTCCACCTGAATCCGCAACTCAAGGGCTGCCAGCCATTCGGTCATGGAAGTCACCGTCTGGCGGGTCTCCTGGCGCTTGCGTTCGGCGACATAACTTTCGGTGCGATGCAAATCCTCGTCGGTCAGTTGGGCCGGATCAAAACAGGCCAAGCTTTCCAGTGCCTGCACATAGAGCAGTTTGTCCCGTGGCCAGTCGGGCACCAACACCTCCGGGAATGCCTCCCGGACCCTGGCCCGCTCGGCGGGTTGATCGTCAATGAAAACAGCCGCCGGCGGCAGGAGATTGACCTCCTCCAGAAGCGACGCCAGATTGCTGGCCTTGTCCGACCAGTTGATCCGCCAGCCGACAAAATCATCCGGGCGCAAAATCATTTCCGGATGGCGGGTCAGGGCCTCCATGGCCACGGATTCATCGTTGCGACTCAGAATTCCGAGGAGAATACCGCGATTTTTCAAACGCTTCAAGGCACGCTGAAAATCAACGAACGACTCCCCCGCCGCCTGATGACCACCCAGATTCAGGTGTTCCCAACCCACCTCGCCAACAATGCCACCCCAAAGGGTATCGTCCAGATCCAGCAGGATGATTTTGCGCGACAGACCGGCCTGGGCCAGGAGACCGGCGGCAATCTCCGCGCTGGCAACGTCATGAATGGCCGGGGTAAAGGCCATTTTGCCCATATACCAGAGTTTGGGATTGAAACCGTTGTGACCAACCTGGAGCTGCCAACGCTGGGTATCCAGGATCCGGACATTGGCCACGTCCTGCAAGGCACGGCTCAGGTGCAGGTTCATCTGGTACACAAGCTGTCCGATGCCCAAACCCGGACGCATGTCCAACACCCCCAGACCCCGTTCAAAGGGTGGTCGTACCCAGGACGGCAGAAATATCATCCCCGCCCGTCCGGCGGCTTGGCGGATCAGATCCGCAAAGCGGTTGACGCCATCCAGAACAGCCTGTTCGCCAATCTCCAACCCGTCCCGAAAACGGCCATATTCCGGCACGGCCCGTTCCGGTCGGGTCCAGAGGATGAGCAAATCCGGCTGGGGCTGCCAAACGGGATGCTGGGCATCGAGCAAAAGCGGCATCACCTGATCAAACGGCCCCACCCGCGCCTGAAAACCCGGCAGGCCGGGCCGATTGTTGAGCCGGTCGGCCAGGGGATCGATGGTAAAGTCAGCCAGAATCAGCGTGGTAACGGCGTGCATGTCCATGCGGGCAACCCCGGATCAATCTTCGGCCAACAGGCGCAGTACGTGCGCCACCAGCAGATCCAGGGTACGAAAGGGACTTTCGGCACCAAATATTTCGCCATCCCCGGCCAGAATGACCTCCTTGCCAAACCGATTGGCCACGCTCTCCTCGATCTCCACGATCAGGGTGACCATGCTGATGGAGTCGATGATGGCATCGGTTCCGATCAGCACCGATGCCCCGCTGAGATCATCGGTACGACGGCCTTTCATGCGCAGGGCGTTGGTGACCGCCGTCATTACCAGGTCACGAACCTCGACTTCCTCTCCCATAACCAACTCCTTGAATTTAATAAAATTTATAAAAGACTGGGATGGAGGTCCAGGAGGAAGGGCTGCGCCCTTCCTCCTGGCGGGGTTTGGGGCAGCGCCCCAATAAAAACATGTTTTCCAGTTTTCTTTGAATCCTTTTGCTTACGACATCACCATCAAGCCATTTCCTGTATGGGCAACATGCGACATCCTTCCAGGCTGGTGGCCATGCCTGCCCAGGAAAAACCGACGCCAAATCCGGCCAGAATGACCTTTTTGGGCATGACGGCCTTGTCGTGCAACTCCTTGCAGAGGACCAGGGGAATGCTCGCCGGGGAGAGGTTGCCGTAATCACCGAGGTGGATGGGCACCTTTTCCTTGGGCAGCTTGAGTTTTTTGCGCAGATAATCGACGATGAAACCGTTGGCCTGATGGAGAAAGGCATACTCCAGTTCGGATTTATCCCAGCCGGCAGCGGCCAGCAGGCCATCGGCCAGCGGGGGAACCCGATCCAGGGCAAAACGCAGAATGGCCGTGCCATCCATATAGAGGTTGTCCTGGCTGCGCCCGGAGCCATCTTCCGCGACGACCACCTCGGCGGTTTTGGGCGAATGGGGCAGGCGAAAACCTCCCGCAGGGATGGTCAGGCTGGTTGCCCCGGAACCGTCCGTTCCGAAACGGACCACCGCCGGATGTTCGCCACGCGAGACCAAAGCCGCCCCTCCGCCATCGCCCAACACCATGCGCAGGGCACGATCCAGGGGGTTGACCTTGCGCACCATGGTATCCCCGGCCAGGATCAGGACATGTTCGGCCAGCCCGGTTTGGAGCAGCATGGCCGCCTGGATCAGGGAGTAGACAAACCCGGAACATCCATAGGGAATGTCAAAAGCGGCCAGATCGTTGCGCAGGCCCAGCCGGTGTTGCAGGATGCAACTCGTGGCGGGCATGGGGTGATCGGGAGAGTGGGAGGCATAGAGGATGGCTCCGATCTGCTGCCGGTCAAAGTCGAGCGTCTTCAGGAGGTTTTCCGCCGCATGGACGCAGAGGTCGGAGGCACACACCCCTTCCGGGGCGATGCGGATCCGCTCGATGCCGGTGGCCTTGATGATGCGTTGCACCTCGTTGTCGCCAAACTCCTTGCCCAGCTCGGTCATGGCCAGACCCTGGGCAGGGACCGTCAGGGCAACGCCGCGTATCTGCAAGTGAAATGTGGGTGCGTTCATGTGACCATTCCGTAAAGATCCTGGACTGTTTTGCATTTGGCCAGATCCTTGCCTTTGATCTGTTTGCCATAGGTTTCATCGGCCAGGGTCATGAAGTGCAGCCAGGCCAGTGAATCCCACTCTTCGATGGTTGACAGGACGGTGTCGAATGTCAGTTCGATATCCGTATCGAGTATTTCGGCGAGTTGCTCCAGAAAAGCTTCCATGATCAAGCGACCTGTTGTGGTTCCTGGAAAGAGAGTGCCTCCCACTGGATGGGTTCATCCCGGGTGATGGCACGGGTGGCGCGGCTGCCGATCACCTGGGCATGGTAGCGTGCCCGCATACCGGCTGCGGGTCGGCGTTCGGTCAAATCGTCAGCCACAAGTGTCTTGCCCTGGGCAATATCCCGGGCTGCATACAGCCCCAGCCGCCGACCGGTGCGTTGCTCTTCCGGCAGCATCACCTTGACCGGCGAACCCAGGGCATCATGGACCATCTTCAAGGCCTGGGCCAATTCTGTCATTTCCCGGGGTTCCAGGGCATAAAAATGATCTGGACCACTGGCCTGGCGATCCAGGGTCACATGTTTTTCAATCACGCAGGCACCCCGGGCCGCTGCGGCAATGGCCAGAACGATCCCCAGGGAGTGATCCGAAAATCCCACCGGCCCGCCAAACGTGGTCCGAAAAAGGTCCATGCTGCGCAGGTTAGCTTCGGCGGGCGGGAGGGGATAGAGGGCGGCGCATTGCATGAGGGCCACCTGGTCATTGCCGCGCACCACGCACAACTGGACCGCTTCCGCCACATCGACCAGATCACACATGCCCGTGGCCAAAAAAATGGGCTTGCCGGTCCGGGCCATGGCTTCCAGGAGTGGAAAATTGACCACTTCCGAGGAGGCCACCTTGTGGGCGGGAACCCCGCACTGCTCCAGAACCGCCAGGGATTGGCCGTCAAAGGCCGAGGCCAGAAAGGCCAAGCCCTGCCCGGCGGCATGCTGCAACAGTTCCGGAATCCAGGCCGGATTCAGCTCCAGGGAACGAAATATTTTGTGCAGTTCGCTTCCTTTGGGCTGCATGGCATCGGCCCGGAACAACTGAAATTTGACGGCATCCACGCCAGCCTTGGCCATGGTGTCGATCAACTGTTTGGCCTTGTCGAGGGATTGGTCAAAGTTGGAGCCGATTTCGGCGATCAGATAGGGCGGGTGGCCGGGTCCAATCCGGCGACCGCCGATGGTCAATTCATGGGCGAGCAAGGATCAAAGCCTCCATTTCGTCAAGTATGCGGTCCGCACCCCGTCCATCGACCAGGGTTTGTCCCTTGCGGGACATGGTCTGGCGTTGGGTGACATCATCCAGCGTCCGGCAGATGGCATCGGCCAGGGTTGCGGGGGAGAGGGATTCCTGGATACCAAGATTCAGGGCGGTTCCCTGGGCGGCAAAGGAGCCGTTGACGGCGTGATGGGTTGGGTCGATGGAAATCTGGATGGATGGGGTTCCGGTCAGGGCGAGTTCGTATTTGGTCAGGCCGGTGGCGGTCAGGGCCAGATCGCACCACAGCATGTGGGTACCCAACCCCTTGGGCGCGGCCAGAATGTCCACCTGATGGCGGGAGGCTGCGGCCCGGGTGGTGATGGTGTCGGCCAGTTCGGGAGCAAACCCGGCGGCCACGGCAATCCGGACAAGCAGGTGTCGATCCGCAATTTTTTCCAAGGCTTCCAGGCACAGGAGCGTCAGGCGGGTGGGATCGCTGCCGCCGCAGGTGACCAGCAGGCGATTGGCTGCGTTGCGAACGGGGCGGGGTAGCACTACCTGCGACAGGAGTTCTGCCGGAAACACGCCATATTCCGGTCCGGCCAGACGCCGGGCCGGGGTGCCGGGCAGGAGGTTGTCGGCATCGGGATAGGGCATCACGACCAGATCCGCCATGAGGGGACGGCGGGCAGCGATGGCGTGTTCGCGCAGGCCATCCAGCAGGACCACCAGGCCAAAATGTTCACGCAAGGAATTGACATAAAACGGTATCTGATCCAGTTGCCGGAAAGTCCGCTGGTGGGCAATATCCAGAACCACGGCATCGAACAGACCCAAGTTGGCATCCTTCCAGAGACCCACCTCGGACGCATAGGGTCCGCGTGGTGAGAGAATGGTCCATGGCCACCCTTGGGCTTCGATCATGGTGCAGGCCGGGGGATCGGCGCGCACCATGACAAAGGCGACCTGCCCCCCACGCCGGGCAACAACACCGGCCAGGGCGAGACACCGTAGCAGATGGCCATATCCGAGTCGATGATCCGCATCCAGGCGAAACACAACGCGCACCGGCATACTCCCTTACGCCAACAATTGCGTCAACGCCTCCACCACGCGCTCCACATCGGTATCCAGCATGGACGGGAAGAGCGGCAACGAGAGGACACGTCGATAATAACTCCTGGCACCCGGAAGGTCCAGATCACCATAACGCTGGCGATAATACGGCTGGTCACTGACGGGCAGATAGTGGACCTGCGTCCCGATACCCCGGGCACGCAAGGCGTGCATCAGGGCGGCCCGCTCCAGGGAAACCTGATCAAAATCGATATGGACGGCATAGAGGTGCCAGACCGGGGTTTGTCCGGGTTGCCGGGCTATGGGGCGGATCCGGGGGGCCAGGGGGGCCAGCAGGCGGTCGTAGCGGGCGGCCAGGTCGCTTCGGCGGGCGGCAAACCGGTCCAACTTGCGCAGTTGGCTGCGCCCCAGGGCGCAGTTGATGTCGCTGATTCGATAATTGAAACCCGGCTCCGGCATTTCGTAATACCAGGGGTTGGCGGTGCCATCGGAGGCCAGGGCGAGTTCGGGGTGGGCAAACTCCCGGGGATTCTGGTGCATGCCGTGGCTGCGCAGCCGCCGCAGGCGATCCCGGAGGTGTTCCTGATTGCAGGTAATCGCACCGCCCTCGCCCATGGCGATGGTCTTGACCGGATGAAACGAAAAAACGGTCATGTCGCTGAGCTGGCAACTGCCGGCTGGGACCGATCTGCCATGCGGGTCCGGGTAGGTGGAACCCAGGGCGTGGCAGGCATCTTCCACCACCTGGAGACCCTGTTCCGAGGCGATGGGAGCCAACTGGTCCATGGCAACGCACTGGCCATTGAGATGCACCGGAAAGACGGCCTTGAGGGGTTTGCCGGCGGCACGTTGACAGGCGGCGAGCAGATGTTCCGGTCCCATCAGGCCGGTTTGCGGATCGACATCGGCGAACACCACTTCTCCCCCCACAAAGCGGATGGCATTGGCGGTGGCCAGAAAGGTCATGGCGGGGACGATGACGTGGTCACCCGGCTGGATATTCAGGGCCAGGGCGGCCAGGTGCAGGGCGGCGGTCCCGTTGGCGCACACCACGGCATGGCAAGCCCCCACTCGGGCTGCCAGTTCGTTTTCAAATTCGGTGACGGCCGGACCGGTGGTCAGCCAGTCGCTGCGCAACACCTCCGCGACGGCGGCGATATCGTCTGCCTCGATCCATTGCCGTCCGTAGGGCAAAAACCTCGGGGTGTCTGCGGTCATCCCTCACCTCCCCCATCTCCCTGGGTGTATTCTGTGCTTCCCGGACGAGAAGTCCACACCCGGTGGATGATTCGATCCCTCATTCAATCTCGGTTTCGCGAATGATGGCATTCAACTGGCTGGCGTTCAGCCACTCCGAATTGGTATCGCTCGCATAGCGGAACCCTTCGGCGACCGGTTTGCCGCCATGGACCTGGTAGGACTCACCCGACCACCAGCGGAACGGGGGTTGAATGACATACCGGTCGGTAAATTCCAGTGTGGTGCGGGCATCGTCTTCGGCGATCATGACTTCGTGGAGTTTTTCGCCGGGGCGGATGCCGACGATTTTGTGCGGCATGCCCGGGGCGATGGCGTCGGCCAGGTCCACGACCTTCATGCTGGGAATTTTGGGGACGAAAATTTCGCCGCCCTGCATCATGGAGACGCAGGAGAAGACAAACTCGACCCCCATGGTCAAGGTGATCCAGAAGCGGGTCATGCGTGGATCGGTGATGGGGAGGCTGTCGGTTCCTTCGCGCAGCAATCTTTGGAAGAACGGGATGACGCTGCCGCGTGAGCCCATGACATTGCCGTAGCGGACCACGGAAAAGCGGGTGCCGATGGAGCCGCTCAGATGGTTGGCGGCGACAAAGATTTTATCGGCGGCCAGTTTGCTGGCCCCGTACAGATTGATCGGGTTGGCGGCCTTGTCGGTCGAGAGGGCGAGGACCCGTTTGACGCCGGTGCGCAGGGCGGCCTGCACGACATTTTCCGCGCCCAGGACGTTGGTATGGATGCATTCGAACGGGTTGTATTCGGCGGTGGGGACCTGTTTCAGGGCGGCGGCATGGATGACGACATCCACTCCCTGAAAGGCTCGTTCCAGGCGATCCCGGTCGCGCACATCGCCAATGAAAAAGCGCAGAGAGTCCTGCCCCATGAAGGCGGCGGTGTTCTGCATGTCGAACTGTTTCATTTCATCGCGGGAAAAGATGATCAGCCGGCGCGGTTTGAATTTTTTGAGGGCCATTTTGACAAAGTGTTTGCCAAAAGAGCCGCTGCCGCCGGTGACCAGAATTGATTTGCCGTTCAAATCCATATCGGATGCGTGTGCCATCATGACCTGTAGGTCCAAAGCTTGGGGGTTGACCAACCTGACAGTACCAAATCCCTCTTGATACCGCATCGACCCCGTCAAGACAAGGCAAAACCACTCCGATGTGAAAAATGGGACTGCTTTTTATTTACCGGGAAACATTTTCAGGATGGCGATGATGAACATGGCTTGACCGGCGGAAACAGTAAAGATCCATCGCACGATTTCCGCCTTGGTTTCAGCCAATTTGGTATCGAAACGAATTTCCAGTTCTTTCAAGTCCCTTTTGGTCGCCAATTGATCGGCTCTGGCATCTTCCACCTTTTGCAACACAGACGTAAGCGCCCGTGCATGGGCCTCGGCCTGGGAAGCAGGCACGCCAGATGTTTCCAAATCCTTGACGAAAGCCAGGGTGTCGAACGGAATGACCATTGCCATGGGATCTCTCTCCTCGCTTGGGGTACACCATGATCTGTGGATATTTTACCGCTGGAAGCCAAAGATGTCCATGAAAAATCCGCCCGATACAGACCATCCAGGACTGAACCGGAACAATTGCCTTGCATGATAAAATGGATGGACAGATAATCGCATGTGCAAGCACATTCAGCGTTCCACGCAGGTTGCATGATGATCAGATTGTTGATATCATGCAGAAAATATCGAAGTCTCCAGGTACCGATTCGGTCAAGAGGGGATCATGTCCATTCTCATCGAGAGCGATGAAGCCTGCCAATTGGCCATTGACTTGGTCGGTCTGACCGGTGAAGACCTGACGCAGGCCATTACCGAGTCCATCCGGGAACGCCTGCTCCGCATACAGCAAGCTCATGCCTTGGCAGACGATTTAATGACAATCGGACACAACTGCGCCGTTCGACTGAAGGAACCTTACCGTTCTGCCGATCACGGGGATTTGCTATACGATGAACGAGGCATTCCAAGTTGATCCTGGATACTTCCGCACTCATAGCCATCCTGCGCAATGAACCAGATGCACCAATCTTTGCCCGAATCCTGGCGGATCGCGTGGAACCGTGCCGGTTGTCGGCTGCCAACTACCTGGAAGCATCCGTCGTCATCGACAGCAATTGCGACCCGATTGCCAGTCGCCGTCTTGATGACCCGATTGCGATGGCTGACATCAGCATCGAAGACGTTACAGCCAAACAAGCACACCTTGCCCGTGCTGCCTATCGCATATACGGGAAAGGATGTGGCCACCCGGCCCGGCTCAACTTCGGGGATTGTTTTGCCTATGCCCTGGCCCAGGAATTCAACGAGTGCCTTCTGTTCAAGGGCAATGATTTCACTCACACGGATGTGATACCATGTGGATAGGTGGAAGCTCCGTTCCGTGTTATTTACACGGTCCAACCAGTTTGGCCGTGGTCTTGACTGTCATGGACATGGGCTTGCCGGCACCGGCTGGATTGGGCATCGTCATGCTCATGGTGCCGCTGTAGCTCTCCCCGGAAAAACGATACTCACCCTGACCACTCAATTGCTGGCTGGGACAGGCAATGGAAAAGGCAATCTTGTTGCTCTCCTGCTGGAGATTTTTTATGGCACAGTCATCACTTTGACCGGCTTTTTTCATGATGTTCTGGGGATTTTTGATGTCGGCCTGGGTGATGCACTGACGCATGCTCTGTGACGGCATGGGCATGCCGGGCATTTCGGTGTTGATGGTGATTTCATAAAGGCCTTCCTTCGCATTCAGTTCGGCGCTCTGGGCAGGCGTCACTTGAGAAAGAGCGGCAACAAAGAGAGCCAAAGTCAACATGCGCATCGTGTCATCTCCGCAAGAGTCGATTAGAATTGTAACCCTGTAATTGTAACAAAATCATGGATGTTCTACAATGAATATATTGCAACAAAAATGCTTGAAAGCAAATTTTTCAAACACAGCCTCTTATATTTGGCCTTGAACTGCGCACTGTGGTGACGCCGCATCAACGTACCCATTTTCATCTTCCGGGTCCATCTTAAAATTTAATCTTCCCCTCGCGCAGCATGCGATCATAAACCGTCTCGGGCGGTGTCACGCCAGGGGGATAAAATGTTCCCCCCATGACCTTCTCGCCTTTGAAGTAACCGGCGGGGTTGGTTTCCTGATTATGCCGAATCCGTTCCGCCATCTGGCGATGCCTTTCGATATTTTCTTTTTGTTCCTCAGTCAGATTTGGAATCGTACCGAACTGCATTTTATGTCTCCTCCATTTCGACATCGATAACGTCATTTTCCCCTGGTGTAACCGAGATTATGTTGAACTCCTTCCCAGGAGCATACAACACCTCTCTCTGCTCTGGGTAGAAAGAAAACGGCTCGATCCATTTCCCGGTTTTGGATTTGATGAAAAACATGTATTTGCCCTCAAAACCAGTTTCGCCAATGGCCGTACTCATAAATCCGGCGTCGCTATAGATACCTCCTGGAACAATGCCTTCCGCCACACCCTCGGGCAAATCGGTAGCCCGAACGACATCGTCCCCATAATCCGGCAATTTTGACAAAGCTGATTTTAAGGTTTCAATGAGGGGGGCAAGACGCGCCAACTCTGTTTCATTCCCACTTCGCAAAGCCTCATTGATCATCTGATAATTGCGTTGATCAGCAGATGGCGTCAGGCCAATTCAAAATTTAATTTTTCCTTCCCGCAGCATGCGATCATAGACCGTCTCGGGCGGTGTCACGCCAGGGGGATAAAATTTACCTCCAAGCATCTCTTCGCCTTTAAAATATTCCGTGGGAGGGTTGATTTTGCGGTTGGCAACAATCCTGTCTGCCATCTGGTGGTGCCGCTTGATATCAATCATATCCTCTTCCGTCAGACCTGAAGCATAACCGAATTCCATCTTATCTCTCCTTCAAATCCACTTCGATTGTGCCATCGTCCAGTTTACGAACATCCCTGATCACAAACCCTGCCCCTGGAGGATACAATACCTCTTTCTGCTCCGGGTAGAAAGAAAACGGTTCGATCCATTTCCCGGTTTTGGATTTGATGAAAAACAAGTACTTCCCCTTGAAACTGGTCTCGCCGATAGCCGTACTCATGAATCCGGCATCACTATAGATACCCCCAGGAACAATGCTTTCAGCAATATTTTCCGGCAAATCGGTAGCCCGAACCACATCGCCCACATAATCTGGCAATTTTGCCAAGGCGGATTTCAAGGTTTCAATGAGGGGGGCAAGACGTGCCAACTCTGCCTCATCCCCACTCCGCAAAGCCCCATTGATCACCTGATAACTGCGTTGATCAGCAGATGGCGTCAGGCCGGTATAATTGCGCAGGGATGCCAGGTCCACAACGGCAAGCCTGGCAATGGAGACACCGGATTTTTCAGCGGCTTGCCGGGCATCCTGGGCCAGAAGATTGACCCGCGCATCCCCGAGGAGCTTTCGGAATGCCAATTCAAAATTTAATCTTTCCTTCCCGCAGCATGCGATCATAGACCGTCTCGGGCGGTGTTGCGCCAGGGGGGTAAAATGTTCCTCCCATGACCTTCTCGCCTTTGAAGTAACCGGCGGGGTTGGTTTCCTGGTTCTTGCGCATCCTTTCCACCATCGGTTTGGTACTTTCAATCCATTGTCTGGTCTCTTCGGTCATATTGGGAGAATCACCAAATTTCATGTCACATCTCCTCCAACCACACGTTGACCCTGTCTTCCTGCTCGACTTTGACACGCATAATCTCAAACTCTACCCCTGGAGGATACAACACATCTTTCTGCTCCGGGTAGAAAGAAAACGGTTCGATCCATTTCCCAGTTTTGGATTTGACGAAAAACATGTACTTTCCCTCAAAACTGGTCTCGCCAATGGCCGTACTCATGAACCCAGCGTCGCTATAGATACCTCCTGGAACAATGCCTTCCGCCACACCCTCGGGTAAATCGGTAGCCCGAACCACATCGCCCACATAATCGGGCAATTTTGCCAAGGCGGATTTCAAGGTTTCAATGAGGGGGGCAAGACGTGCCAACTCTGCCTCATTCCCACTTCGCAAAGCCTCATTGATCATCTGATAACTGCGTTGATCAGCAGATGGCGTCAGGCCGGTATAATTGCGCAGGGAAGCCAAGTCCACGACGGCAAGCCTGGCAATGGAGACACCGGATTTTTCAGCGGCTTGCCGGGCATCCTGGGCCAGAAGATTGACCCGTGCATTTCCGAGGAGCTTTCTGAATGCCAACTCCCAGGATGAGGTTCCCATATCACACAAATCAGAACATTGATTGATTGTAAACTGATAATAAAATAGTATGCCAAAAGCGAATGATAATTTTTTTTCGGATATTGTCAACAAAATAATTTATTAACCATTATAAAATAATTTACTTTAATTAAAACATATTAAGAAAAGCCGCTTCAAATCCAACATATTGATCTACAAACAATTTATCTAAACAAAAGAAACATAACAATATAAATTTTTTGTTACATAATCCAAAAAAACCAATTTTTACTTACATTCACACATAATCTCCTCATGAACGATGGCAAAAAATGGCAACATAGCCAAAAATCGCTGCCATTCTCGTCCACGTCATATAAAATCGTCTCGTGGAAATGACGGAACCAATTTTGGAGGCCTTATGGCGGACACCACGCTCCCGGATGAAGGTGCCAGGCATGTCTTGGCAAAAGATGAAAATCTGCTGCTGACCCCACGGGATTGGGATGCATTTTTTGAGGCCATGGATCGAAAGGACAGGCTGCGTCCGAAACTGGAGAGAGCTGCACGTGATTATTTGGCGTGGCGTCAGAACCAAGCCATCACCTGACCGGCAAAGTCAATCCAATAACTCCCGCAACCTTTCAGCCAGAATGTCAACCTGCGGGGATTGCATCATGGTGAGGTGATCGCCGGGGATGACGTGGACTGCAATGGGTGTGGATCCATAAGGGGTCCAACCCAGGGTGGGATCGTTGCGCACGGTCTGGGAGGATTCTTCGGTGACCAGATCATCCGGTTGCCGATCGCGGGAGCGGAACAGGGCCAGGGGCACGGGGATTGCTGCAAGGGGCGGTGTGTATTGAACCTGCAGATTGGCCTTGTAGACCGCCACAAAACCCCGAAAATGGGCAATATCGGTGGCGGGGGGAAGAATGTCGTGGCGCTGCAACTGGTCGTGTAAAAGGTGCAGTTGAGCTTCCGGGTCCAGGGTGGCGAGTTGTTCGGGGTGGAGGTCGAGAGGGCATTGATACAGGTGGCCAATGATCCGGGCCACCTGGGTCAGCCATTGGGCTGCCGTCCAATCGAGACCGGTGGGGTGAACGTGATGCGGGGCGGGAGCGTCGAGAATGGCGAGTCGGGCCACTGATTCCCCGGCGGCGAGCAACTGTCGCGCCATCTCGAAGGCGACCAACCCGCCAAACGAGTGCCCGCCCAGATGATAGGGTCCAAGGGGTTGGATGGTCTTGATGGCCTGGATGTAGTGCGCCGCCAGATCCTCCACCCGGTGCAAAGGTTGGGTTTTGCCATCCAGGCCGATGGGTTGCAGGCCGTGGAAGGGTCGTTCGGGATCGAGATGCCGGGCCAGTTCATGGAAATAGAGGACATTGCCCCCGGCCCCGGCGGCACAAAAGAAGGGAGGCTTGGAGCCGGAGGGCTGAATGGTCACCACCGATGACCAGGTTGCTGCCGGGTCTGGTTGCTGGCGCAGGAGATGGGCGAGTTGTTCGATGGTACTGCCCTGGAAAAGGGTCGCCAAAGGCAGATGTCGCTGGCAATGCTGGCTGATTTTGGCCATGAGACGCACGGCGAGCAGGGAGTGTCCGCCCAGATCGAAAAAATTGTCCCGAATGCCGATGGGCCGGGTTTGCAGGACCTCCTCCCAAATCTGGACAAGCTTGAGTTCCAGGGTATCCCGGGACGTGAGGGATTGGGGAGCGACAGAGCCACGGACAGATTCGGGGGGTGGCAGGGCACGGCGATTGACCTTGCCGTTGGGGGTCAGAGGCAGGGCATCGAGGGCGACAAATTGGGTCGGCAGCATGTATTCGGGCAGGTGATCCTGAAGAAAACGCCGCAGTTCCACCCGCTCCGGCATCTCCCCGGATCGGGGAACACAATAGGCAACCAGACGTTGTTCTCCGGCACCATCCGTATGGACGATCACCACACACTCCCGGACCGCCGGATGTTGGAGCAGGACGCTTTCAATCTCCCCCAGTTCAATCCGGAAGCCACGCAGCTTGACCTGATTGTCCATGCGCCGCAGATAGTCCAGCGTGCCATCCGGCAGGAAGCGGGCCAGATCCCCGGTTTTGTAGAGCCGGGACCCGGGATGGGCCGGATCTTCGGTTTTGGTGGAAATAAATTTTTCGGCGGTCAGTTCCGGACGGTTGCAATAGCCCAACGCCAGGCCATCGCCGCCGATGCACAGCTCCCCGGCCACGCCGACCGGCACGGGATTGCCGACCGGATCCAAAATGTAAATCTGTGTATTGGCAATGGGGCGGCCAATGGGTTCCAAAGCGCCGGCAGGAACCTCTTCCCGGGTCACGCGGCGCATGGCTGACCAGACGGTGGTTTCTGTCGGGCCATACATGTTCCAGAGGGAACCACAGCGGGCCAGAATCTGTTCGGCCAACTCCCGGGGCAGGGCTTCGCCGCCGCACAACACCTGCAAGTGGTCCATTCTTTCCCAACCGCTGGCAAGCAGGGCACGCCAGGTGGCCGGTGTGGCCTGCATGATCGTCACGTTGTCTTGTTGCATGGTTTGCCACAAAAGGGCCGCATCCCGCACCATCTCCTGGCTGGCCAGCATGACCCGGGCACCGACGCACAGGGGCAGATAGAGTTCCAGGACAAATATATCGAACGACATGGTGGTGACGGAGAGGAGACGATCCGCCGGGGTCAGGGCCAGGGTGTGTTGCATGGCGTGGAGAAAATTGACCACGGCCCGCTGCGGAATCATCACCCCCTTGGGTTGACCGGTGGAACCCGAGGTATAGATGACATAAGCCAGATCAGAGGGGCCGGTCAGGCGGGTTGGATTGTCCTGACTGGCCTGGGCAAATGGGGCGGCCTGGGTATCCAGACAGAGGGTGTGGGCCGGGGTGGCGGGCAATTGCTTCCGCAGTTTTTCCTGGGTCAGGAGAATAGGGACGCCGGCATCTTGCAGGATGAACGCCAGACGTTCGGCGGGATAGGCCGGATCCAGGGGGACATAGGCCCCGCCGGCCTTGAGAACAGCCAGCAGGCCAAGCACCATCTCCAGGGAGCGCTCAATATATATTCCCACCAGCACGTTGGGACCGACACCCAGGGATTGCAGATGATGGGCCAGTTGATTGGCCCGCCGATGCAGGGTGTCATAGGTCAGGGTGATGTTGCCAAACTGCACGGCGGGTGCGGTGGGCGTGGCCAGACCCTGGATTTCCAGCAGATCCGGCAGCGTCTTGTCCCGGGGATAGTCCAAACAAGTCTGGTTCCACGTCTCCAGAATGTTGACCTGCTCCGGGCCGGTCAACAGGGGCAGGGCATGGATCGATTGTTGCGGATGGTTGACAAAACTTTCCAGCAGGGTCTGAAAATGGACCCCCAGGCGCTCGACGGTGGCACGGGCAAAGAGATCGGTGTTGTACTCCAAAGTTCCTGCAAGCCCCTGGGCGGTCTCTTCCAGGTACAGGGTGAGATCAAACTTGGCGATGACCTCGTTCTGGGCCAGGTTGGTGATCTGCAAGCCCGGCAGCTCCGGGATTCCCATGGGCATGTTTTGCAACACAAGCATGACCTGGAACAGGGGGGAGTGGCTCAGATTTCTCTCGGCCTTGACCTCTTCGACGAGTTTTTCGAAAGGAATGTCCTGATGGGCATAGGCCTCCAGGGCCACCCGGCGGACCTGTTGCAGGAGTTCCAGCGGACCGGGATTTCCGGACAGATCCAGGCGCAACACGAGGGTGTTGACAAAAAATCCCATCAGGGGTTCCACCTCACGCAGGGTGCGATTGGCGGTGGGAAAGCCGATCACCAGATCCGTCTGCCGGCTGTAGCGGGCGAGCAGGGTTGCAAAAATTCCGGCGAGGGTCATGAAGAGGGAGGCCCCCACTTCCTGGCCGAATTTTTTGAGACGTTCGTGCCAGGTCGATGCGACGACAAATTTGACCAGATCCCCCCGGAAGCGTTGGACCGGCGGGCGGGGAAAATCGGTGGGAAGTTCCAGCAGGGCCGGGGCACCGGCCAATTGGCGTTGCCAATAATCCACCTGTCTCTTCAACAGATCGCCGGTCAGCCATTGACGTTGCCAGGCGGCATAATCGACATATTGCCACGCCAGGGGAGCCAGAGGTGAGGGACGCCCCTCGGCCAGGGCCACATAAAGCTGGCTCCACTCCCGCATCAGAATGCCGATGGACCAGCCATCGGAAACAATGTGGTGCATGTTGACCAGGATGACATGATCCCGCTCCCCCAGGATGAGCAGGGTGGCCCGGAACAAGGGACCGGTGGCCAGCACGAACGGCGTGGTCGCATCTTCGCCGACCATGGCTTGAACCTGGCACTGCTGTTCTTCGGAAGATTGATTTTGCAGATCCTCCACGCGCCAGACCAGCGGTTCCCGGGCAATCTGGAGCGTGGGCAGGCCATCGACGGTCGGAAAACGACTGCGCAGGGTTGCGTGACGTTCGACAAGGGTTTGCAACCCCTGCTGCAACGCCTGTCGATGCAGGGGACCTTGCAGGCGCAGGGCAATGGGCATCGAATAGGTGGCACTGGCCCCTTCCAGTTGATCCAGGAACCAGAGGCGTTGCTGGGCAAAAGAGAGCGGCACAGGCCACCGCTCATAGCCAAACGACTCGGCCAGGGTCCAGGTCATGGCACCGAGAAAATCATGCTGGTAGGTTTGTTTCCAGCGTTCGGCAACCTGATCATCGATTTTTTTGTGCTGATGAAATTTGACATCCCCCAACATTTTGGATTCCGGGTAGATGCCATCCGTCATGCGCTGTTTTTTCTCCTTGTAGGGGCGCAGCATGTCGGGGTGAAAATCAATGTTCAGGAATTGACACAACCGCTTGATTTCCGGCTCCGGGTGACGGGTCAGATCCTCGAATTTCAGGGTAAACTGGCGATCTTTCGGCACGGTCTGGAAAAATTCCAGAATGTTGCGATGGCTGTGCAACCAGATCATTTCGGCCAGTTCGCGTCCGGTGAAATCATGGGGAAAGCGGAAAAACACCTGGTGGAGCTTGACCTCTTCGAATGAGTGGATCATGCCGCAGGGATGCCGCAACAGATGGATATACAGGGGATCCTGAAAATCGGCTTCGGCCCGTTCCAGAATGCGGCGATCCAGGGCATAGGCCGGGGATTTATCCAGAAGGATTTTGTTACCCAGCCAGAGCTGCATCTGGCGATACAAGGCCTGGACGGTCATTCCCTGCCCTTCGTATTCCTCCATGAGCGCCTTGGCCTCGTCGGCAGTGAAGTTCCGGATTTCCATCAGGGCGCGCAGGGTACCTTCCAGGGAAAAACTGTTGCGGCCACTGTAGGCGGCCCGCCGTTCCGGGAGGGTATTGAAGGAGAGGAGTTCCAGTTCCGGGGAGCCGAACAGATCGGGATGCCCCCCCAACAAGACCCGCAACAAGGTTGTTCCGGAACGGGGGGGAGCCAGAACGAAGATGGCCGGGGGATTTTTTTGGGCGGGTTGCGGACCGGTCCGGGGCGGCAGGGGCGGAATCAGGCGGCAGAATCGCTCCAGTTTGGTGGCGTCCAACCGGCTGGTGACCGGCTCTGGCGCGGGGTGGGTTGCGGCAGTCGGCTCCCCGCCCAGGGTGGCCAACACTTCGGGATAATGTTTGCCGAGATGGCCGACGAACTGGGCGATGGTCGGGGCCTCGAACAACGCCACGACATAGACCACTTTTTTGATCAACTCCTGGAGTTTGTTGACAAACACCGCCCCCTTGATCGAATCCCCGCCCAATTCGAAAAAATTGTCGTGGATGCCGATGCGCTTGATCTGCAAAATATCGGTCCACAAGCCGGCCAGCAACTGTTCCAGGGGCGTTGTGGGTGGCACGAAGGTGGTTTCCAGATCGCGGCGATTGACATCGGGCGAGGGCAAGGCTTTGCGATTGACCTTGCCGCTTTCGGTCAACGGCAGATGCGGCAACACGACAAAGGCTGCCGGGACCATGTATTCGGCGAGTTTTTCCTTGAGATACTGCCGCAAGCCGGGAATGGAGAGGGTTGCCCCAGGCTGGGCCACGAGATAGGCCACCATTTGGGCTGAATCCTCCCCGCCATCCTGACGCACGACAACCACGGCGTCCGCCACCTCGGTCTGTTGCAACAGGAGCGCCTCGATCTCGCCCAATTCGATGCGAAAACCGCGCAATTTGACCTGAAAATCCAGGCGACCCAGATAGTCGATGGCTCCGTCTGGCCGCCAGCGGGCCAGGTCGCCGGTTTTGTAGAGACGGGCATCCGGGTCCGGGCTGAAGGGGTCCGGAATGAATTTTTCGCGGGTCAATGCGGGGCGATTCAAGTATCCAGTGGCGAGACCCACACCGGCGATGTGCAGTTCGCCCGGCACCCCTACCGGTACGATTTGCAGGGCGGCGTCCAGGATATGGATGCGTATGTTGGCGATGGGGCGACCAATGGGCACTGTGGTCAACGGCAGGTTTCGCTGGCAAGGCCAATGGGTGACATCCACGGCGGCCTCGGTGGGACCGTACAGGTTATGCAACTCCACGCTCGCCGGCAGACGGGAAAAAAACTGTTCCTGCAATTCATATCGCAGGGCCTCGCCGCTGCAAATGACCCGTTTGAGGGTGTGACAGGCTTCCAGACCGGAGGCCTGCAAAAATATTTGCAGCATCGAGGGAACAAAATGGAGGGTCGTGATCTTTTGTTCCTGAATCAACCGGACGAGATAATCACTCTCCTTGTGTCCGCCCGGGCGGGCCAGGACGAGCCGCGCTCCCACCATGAGCGGCCAGAAAAACTCCCAGACCGAGACATCGAAACTGAACGTGGTTTTTTGCAGGATGTGATCCGCAGCGGTCAGGGGAAACGCCTCCTGCATCCACAGCAACCGATTGCAGATGGCGCGATGAATATTCACCACCCCCTTGGGACGCCCGGTCGAGCCGGAGGTATAGATGACATAGGCCGGATGCGACGGTGTGACCGCCACGTCTGGATCATGGATTGGAGTGGCGGGATCAGCAAAAAAACCGGCGGTGTCGAGGCACAGGATCCGGGTCGTGGAGAGGTTCAGTTTTTCGAGCAGGGGCAAGAGAGGCGTCTGGGTCAACAAGACCGGCACCCGGGCATCGTCCAGCATGAATTGCAGCCGTTCGGTGGGATAGTCCGGATCGAGCGGGACGTAGGCTCCGCCGGCCTTGAGGGTGCCATACAACCCGATCACCATCTCCAGGGAGCGTTCCAGACAGACACCGACCAGGACCCCCGGACCAACCTCCATCTGTCGGAGATGGTGGGCCAACTGGTTGGCCTTGACATTCAATTCCCGATAACTCAGGCGGGCTTCGCCCAACACGAGCGCTGTGGCATCCGGAGTCTGTCCGGCCTGCGCCTCGAACCAGGCATGCAGGCACTTGTCCAGGGGATAATCGACCCGGGTGTTGTTCCAGGCCTGGATTTGTTGCGTTTCCGCCGGCGTCAGCAGGGGGATTGAGGCCACCGGGCGGTGCGGCTCCTGGATCATCCCGGTCAACAGGGTGTGAAAATGGCCGGCCAGTCGCTGGATGGTGGCGGTTTTGAACAGATCGGTATTGTATCTGAACTTGGCTTCCAGCCCCTGGGGCGTCTCTTCCATGGAGAGGACCAGATCGACCACCGCATTGATGTTTTCGGTGGGCATGGGGGTCAGGGTCAACCCGGCCAGGGTCGTCTCCTGGAGCGGTGCATTTTGCAGGACGAAGAGAACCTGAAAGAGTGGATTGACATTGAGATTTCTTTCCAGGTTGAAATCTTCCAGAAGCTGTTCGAAGGGGAGTTCCTGATGTTCAAAGGCCCCCAGGGTCATTTGTTTGATCCGGGCCAACAATTCGACAAAATCCGGCCCGCCCTGCAAATTGACTCTCAAAACTAAAGTATTTAAAAACAGGCCAATCAAATTTTCTGTCTGGCTGTGATTGCGGTTGGCTATCGGGGAGCCGATGACAATATCTTCCTGGCGGGAATAGCGGGACAACAGGGCCGCAAAAGCTCCCAGCAACGCCATGAACAACGTTACCTTGGCATCCACGCAGAATTGATTCAATTTTTGGGTTAATTCTTTTGTAAAATAAAGATATTCTGTTTTGCCGCGAAAGCGTTGGACCCGGGGCCGGGGAAAATCCGTGGGGAGTTCGAGGAGGGCCGGGGCATGGGCGAGTTGTTTGCGCCAATAATTTTTTTCCTGCTCCAGGAATGCGCCCTGAAATCTTTGGCGTTCCCAGTGGGCATAATCCGCATACTGGATGGGCAGGGGCGGCAGGGGGGAGGGTTGGCCGGCAAGGCGGGCATGATAGAGGGTGGACAACTCCCGCACGAACACGCCGATGGACCAGCCATCTGCGATGATGTGGTGCATGGTGAGGATGAACACATGTTCGGTGGGATGCAGGCGGAGGAGCGTGACCCGCAGGAGGAGATTTCCGGAGGAGAGGTCAAACGGGGTGGAGGCCTGTTCCCGCGTCACCTGTTCGATGGTGATTTTTTGTTGTTCCGGCGGCAGGTTTTGCAGATCGACCAGGGGGAGGGTCAGGGTGACCTGGTGGGAGGTATCCTGAACGGGGTGATCTCCTTCGATCCGGAAGGCGCTGTGGAGTACTTCGTGGCGTTGGATGATCGTATCGAGCGCCTGTTCCAGGGCGGTCTGGTGCAGTTCTCCGCGCAGCCGCATGACCAGGGGCGGCATGATGTAGGTCGTCGTCCGGCCCTGTTCCAGCTGGTCGAGAAACCACAGCCGTTGCTGGGCAAAGGAGAGGGGGAGGCTTTGGGTACGCGGCATGACCGGGATGGGCTGTTCGACGAGACGTGCCTGCTGTCGTGCCTCCTCCTGTTCCAGGCAGGCGATGACCTCGGCCTTGCAAGAAGCCAATTTTTCCAGGAGTTCCGGGGTCAAAACCCCCTTGCGTGCCCCATAGCGCAAGCGCCCGGCCTCGACCGTCAGCGTCACGCCCAGATCACGTAATTGCTGCACAAATTTGGTCACTTCTTGCATCATGTCATTCCTTGTCCTGCAAGACACCCTTTTCCCATTCGGCATGGGCGGAATTATTATTTTTGATCCTGTACCGCTTGTCCAACATGCACGGGATTTTTATTTTCAGTCTTGAACTGCATCCAGTTTAGAATAAAATGTTCTCAAAAAAAGAATAAATAAATCATCCGATGTATATCCCAGACTGCACATATCGAACACATGTCGAAAGACGATATGGTTCAACAATAAAAAAATTCACCGTGCGTGCATGAATAACTTACTGTTACTCCATGGATTAAGTGAAAACTTCTTGCAATGATTTTGCATCCAAAATTTTAATAGTCCACCGATCCAGATTATCCATATGGGCAGTGTCCAATTTATTTTGCGCCCACTCCGGAACTGAACCAAAGCGATGTTTGATCGCTTTTTTCAAGATTTCCCTACGCTCTTCCTGGCGTCCCTTTTGGTATCCTTCATCAATCAGTTCCCTGGCATAGATCGATATCACGTTTGTATCCTCCATGGGTTTTACGCACTCGATGATTTGTTGCACCTGTTCCCTGCTCAGGTTTTGGAAGGTGGCCAACAGATAGTAAAACACGGGCAAGAAAAGCTCGGGTGCTTCCGCCAGGGCGGAGATGATGGTTTCCCATGCGGCTGCTTGTTCTTCCGGGGATCGGGTGCCGTATTTCAGGGCCAGCAACCCAGCTCGCAGGCGGGCGTGTTGTGACAGTTTATCATTGGGGATTGGACCCAAGTCAATCACTTTAAAGGCAAAATTAAGCAGCCAGGGGCGCAATGCAGCATCAGCATCCACGAGATCGAGAAATTCGGTGGGAATTGTCCATTCCTGTTCGCCGTGGTAGAGAACGAGCGGCATGACGGCGGGCAGGCAGGTCCAATTCGGGTTGGCTCGTGTTTCCTGATCGATGACTCCCATGATACCGCGTCCGAGTTGCAGGGCAACCTTGCGATCTGGATAGCTTTTATGCTCGATCAAGACGTAGAAGAAAGCATCTTTGCCTGTGATTGTTTTGGCCCGGAACAGGCGGTCGGAAAAATAGGCAGACAACTCATCGCTCACGAACGATCCATCAACCAATTCCGGATCTCCCGGGGCCAAAATGGCGGTTACGGGTGGGGGAAGGCGTTCACGCAGAAGATATCCCGCCGATTCAGGTTGGAGAAGAAGCACTTTGACCAAACGGTCGTGTGGATGGAGCAGATCAATCATGATACAAGCCTTGTGGACGTGGTTTACAAGACACCCTCTTCCCATTCGGTATCGTCGGGCCTGTTATTTTTGGCCATATCAATCATGACGGCAATGGCGGCGATGGTCGGACTTTCAAAAAGTTCAGCCAGGGAAAAATCCACCTGGAAGGTGCGGCGCATCATGGCCACCAGTTGGATCAACAACAGGGAGTTGCCTCCCAGTTGGAAAAAGTTGTCATGGATGCCGATGCCGGCAATGCCCAGAAGTTTTTGCCAGAGGGCGGCCAGGGCGATTTCGGTGGCTGTTCCAGGTGCAACACAGGCTCCCAACAATTCCGAACGCTGATGGGCCTGGCCGGAGTCGGTTCCGGTGCTGTCGGCGAGCGGATTGCGAACCCATTGTTGAATGCGCAGATCGAGACTGCCGGTGGAGACGACCACCTGTCCCAGTTCCGGTGCGGTCAGGATGCGGGTGAAGACATCCAGCCCTTCTGCCGGTTGCATGCCCAGTTCGGCCAGGGCGGCACCAATCTCCCCGGCGGTCGGATCGTTGCCGAAACTCCACCCTTCCCAGTTGACGCTGATCCAGACATGGGGACGGTGCCGATGTTGTCGGGCGGCGCAGGCATCCAGATAAATATTGGCGGCAGCATAGGCACTGAAGCCGATTCCGCCCAGGATGGACGAAATGGAGGAACAGAGCAGACAAAAATCCACGGTGCGGTGGGCCAGAATTTGTTCCAGGACCTGGGTTCCCTGCACTTTGGGGTGAAATTGCCGGGCCACGGCGGCGGCGTCGCTCTCCTGAATGGTCACATAGGAGTCCCGGCCCACCAAGCCGGCGGCATGAATGACGCCATGCACCCCCCCAAAGCGGGTTTCCGCCTGCCGGAACACATCTTCCATCTGGCGGGCATCGGCGACATCGGCCTGGAGGGCGAGCAATTCGGCTCCTGCGGCTTCCAGGGCAAGCAGGCGGTGCAGGCGCTCCCGGAGGCGGGCATCGGTGCCTGGGTCGGCCACCGTGGCACGCCACTGCTCCCGGGCAGGCAGCGCGGAGCGTCCCACCAGGACCACTTTGGCGCGCACGGTTTGGACCAGATATTCGGCCATTGCCAAACCGATGTTTCCCAGCCCTCCCGTGATGAGATAAACCCCCGCCGGACGCAAACGGGGTGGCGGTGTGGTGGTGGCGGGCAAAGGCAAGGTACGAAAAGATTCCACCCAACGGTAGCCACCCCGGTAGGCGACGACCGGTTCATGGTCGCTGCTGCCACACTCCAGCAGGAGTTGGGAGACGATCCGTTGCTGGAGCTGTTGTTGCTGCTGGAGCTGTTGTTGCTGCTGCTGTTGCTGTTGACAAGGTTGAGTATCGTCTTGCTGTTGCTGGCAAGATTGGGTACCGCCTTGTGGTTGGTGGGGCTGGTTATTGCCTTGCTGCTGGCGGGAATCGGGGGCAAGGTCGGAGGTCAGACAGGGATCCAGGTCGATCACCCGGCAGGTGATGGTGGGATACTCCTGGGGGATGACCTTGAGGGGCCCCAGCGCCACGCTTTTGCCGGGAAGCACCTCTTCGCTGCCGGTCACGGAACAAAGGCCGTCACCCACACAGATCAGGTCGATTTTGCCGGAAAAATACCGTTGGCCCAGGAGACGACCCAGGTGGAGCAGGCTGAAAAAGCTGAACTCCAATACTTCATGTTCCGTTCCTTCCCGTCCCAGCAGTGCCAGGTGGAGGATGCGTTCGGGTTGCCGGTCGGGATTCAGGCTGGCCAGGAGACGTTCCAGGGACTCGGCGTGGCCCATGTCGAGCCGATAGGCCCCTCCTCCTTCCCCTGGTTCGGTGGCAAAACCCGGACCCTGCTGAATACAGATCACTTCCACACCCTGCGCCCGCAACATGGTTGTCAGGGCCGCGCCGATGCCCAGGCGATCCAGGAACAGCAACCAGGGTCCCCTGGCCACGATGGGATTGTGGGTCACCCAGGGTGCCCGTCGCCATTCGGGCAGGTAGAACCATTGGTCAATACTTGGATTCTTGGCCAATTTTTCCGGTGTGGCAGATGCCTTGGCAGCGGTTGAGGTGGTTGATGTTGCGGCGGCCACGGGTTTGATCCAGTAGCTTTGCCGGTCGAATGGATAGGTCGGAAGCGGCACCCGCTGCCGCTGCTCGTTGGCAGCAAACCCTTCCCAGTCGATGGGCACGCCCGCAATCCACAAACGTCCCAGTGCCGCCAGCAAGGCCACGGCATCGGACCGCAAAACAGGGTCGCCAACCTGAACCGGGTTATCGGGCGGCAAAACAGTGTCCGCATCTCGAACCGGAACATGTGCATCTGCCAGGGAGGCCAACAGTTCAATCCCCGCACCCCGAGCGGCCTGTTGGCTGGCCATCCCGGTCAACCCTGCCCCTGGTCCCACTTCCAACAGGATGGCATCCGGTTCCGCCAGGATGCTGGCCATGGCTGTGGAAATCACGGCCATCTGGGCCTGGCTGGCCTCTTCATTGGGCTGGCGGGCATGGTGAACCGGGCTGGCCTGCCTGGTCTCCTGGTGGGCCTGATGGGGTTGATGAACCTGATGCGCATCAGGGGCATGGAGGTTCAGATGTCGATAATGTTCCGGGCCGGGGGCTTCGGCATCATCAAGCCAATGGCCGGTCACCCCGGAGAGGCAGGGGATGGTCGGCGGTTGCCACTGAATTTCCTGGAGTACCTGATCCCCCTTGACCAGCAGGGCAAAGGCCTCATCCAGGGTCATCACCTCGGCCAGGGTGGCAGCGACATAGGCACCGATACCGTGGCCGAACAGGGCACGGGGAGCGACCCCCCACGCCAGCCACACCTGCGCCAGGGCATACTCCACCAGGAACAGGGCAACCGGATGTTGGGCAAAGGGTGCTGCAAAAACGGGCTGGACATCTCCGCTCTCCGGCACAGGTTGGCTCCCTGGCACAGGTTGGGCCAGCACCCGAATATCATGTTGTTCCTGCAAAATATCAGCGCAAGCATCGATACCCGCCCGGAACAGGGGTTCGTCCCGATAGAGGGTGGCAGCCATCAAAGGGGCCTGGGCCTCCTGACCGGGAAACAGAAAAATCACCGGACGCGAATGAGCCACTGCCGTTCCATCCTGGCACCAGGGTGCTGCCGGACTCCGCAAATATTGGCATGCCTCGCTGCCATTGCGGCACAGGAGAACCCGCCGCCAGGGCAACATTCGCCGCCCTACCTGCAACGTGAAAGCCACATCGGCCAGGTTTTGCTCGGGATGGCTCGCCACATGGTCGGCCAGTTGGATGGTGACTCTCTCCATGGCCTCATTGTCGAGTGCCGTCAAGGGCAGCACGTGCCAGGGGCGCGACGGGTTGCCAGCCATGCCCCTGGCCGGCATGAACTCTTCGACCACCACATGGGCGTTGGTTCCCCCGATGCCAAAGGAACTCACCCCGGCACGGCGGGGTTGCCCGCCCTGGCGGACCCACGTTTTCAGACGGGAATTGACATAGAAGGGGGAGTTGGCAAAATCGATCTTGGGGTTGGGGCGTTCAAAATGGAGCGTGGGGGGAATTTCACCCTGCCGCATGGCCAGAACGGCCTTGATCAGGCTGATGGTCCCGGCGGCAGTATCCAGATGGCCCAGGTTGGACTTGACCGAACCGATGCCACAGAAACCCCGTTCGGCGGTGGAGAGACGAAAGGCCTGGGTCAGGGCGGCAACCTCGACCGGATCGCCCAGATCGGTGCCGGTGCCATGGGTTTCGACATAGCCGATGCTGGCGGCGGAAATGCCAGCCATGACCTGGGCCTCCCGGATCACCTCGGCCTGGCCATCGACACTCGGCGCGGTATACCCCACCTTGAGGGAACCGTCGTTGTTGACCGCAAATCCCCGCACCACGGCATGGATCGTATCCCCGTCACGCAAAGCATCGTCCAGACGTTTCAACAAGACCATGGCCGCCCCGTTGCCATCGAGGGTGCCCTGGGCACGAGCATCGAAGGCCCGGCAGTGCCCATCCGGCGAAAAGGTCCCGCCCGGATTGTACCAATACCCCTGATCCTGGGGCAGATGGATCGAACACCCCCCGGCCAGCACCATGTCGCTCTGAAAGCTGAGCAGACTCTGACACCCCAGGGCCACGGCCACCAAAGACGAGGAACAGGCCGTGTTGACGTTGATGCTGGGTCCTTGCAGGTTGAGCTTGTAGGAGACCCGGGACGGGGCAAAATCCTTGTCGTTCGACATGAGCAGATGCCAACCGCCCACGGCTTCCACCAGTTCGTCGTGACCGAGCAGATTGTGGACCAGATAGCCGTTGAAGCCGATCCCGCTGAAAAGTCCGATCCGACCGGCAAATCGCTCCGGATCGTGACCGGCATGTTCCAGGCACTCCCAGGCACACTCCATGAGAAGTCGATGTTGCGGATCAAGAACTTCCGCCTCACGGGGGGTGAAGCCGAACAGGCGGGCATCGAACCAGTCGATCCCTTCCAGACGGCCCATGGCCTTGACGTAATCCGGATTGTCGATGACGGTCGGGGCGACACCGGCGGCCAGGAGTTCTTCCCGGGTGAAAAAGGTGATCGACTCCACGCCCCGCCGTAAATTGTCCCAAAACTGCTCCAGGGTCCGGGCACCAGGGACCCGCACGCTCATGCCGACGATGGCAATCGGTACCATGGACCCTTCTTCGACGGCATCATGACCAAGGAGTGCGACAACTTTGTGATCAGAAGTTCCAGAGACACGGGGTTTTTCGGTGACACGGCGATCATGAACCAACGGGAGTTCTCCTTTCCCGGAGACGGCGGAAAGCCTCTTTCTGGCGCTGGGCTGCGCCATCCGGATCCCGACGTTTTCTGCCGCCCGTTTCCATGGATGGCGTGGCGGCAACGTCGGCGGTCAAATAGGCAGCCAGGGTACGAATGGTCGTGTATTTGAAAATATCCACGGGTGACAGGGGTCGGGAAAAGAGGGTTTGCAGACGATCCCGCAGGGGCAACACAAGCAGGGAGTGACCGCCCAGCTCGAAAAAATTATCTTCCACTCCAACCTGTTCCACGTCGAGCATTTCCCGCCACACGGCAGCAATCTGTTGTTCAGCCTTGGTACGGGCCGAGGTCAGGCCACGCTCCGGTTGCCTGCCTTCGGGCAGGGGTAACGCCTTGCGGTCCACCTTGCCATGGCTGGTCAGGGGCAGGGCCGGCAGGGTGACGAAGTTGGTGGGGAGCATGTGGTCGGGGAGTTGTTCGCCGAGAAAGCGGCGAAGGGTTGCCGTGTCCGGGATGGTTTGACCGGGGTTGGGTACCAACCAGGCCACGAGGCGTTGATCGAGATCGGAGCGGCGGTGCAATCCCACGGCACACTCCCGCACCGCCGGATGCTGGACGAGGACCTTTTCAATTTCACCGAGTTCCACCCGGAAGCCACGCAGCTTGACCTGATTGTCGATCCGTCCCAGATAGAGCATGTTGCCATCCGGCTGCCAGCGGGCCAGATCCCCGGTGCGATAGAGACGTCCCTGGACCATGGCCTCCGGAATATGGGCCGCATGAGCAGCCAGACCGGTATTCTTCAAGGGAATGAAGCGTTCGGCGGTCAGTTCGGGGCGATTGAGATAGCCCCGCGCCACCCCGTCGCCGCCGATGAACAACTCCCCGGTCACGCCGATGGGCACGGGCTGGAGATTTTTGTCCAGAATGTAGAGCTGGGTATTGGCGATGGGTTTGCCGATGGGCAGGGAGCCTGGCAACGGCTCCCGGGCGGTGGGTTCGTAGATGCAGCACCCCACGACGGTTTCCGTGGGACCATATTCGTTGATGATGTGGGTGTCGGGTGCGGCACGTCGCCACGGAGCGACGCTGCGCCAGAGAAGCGCCTCGCCACCCAGGACGAGATACCGGGTCAATCCGGCCAGTTGATCTTCGGGAATCAGGGCGTTCAGCAATTCGAGATGGGCGGGGGTCACCTTGACCAGGCTCCAGTCGTGGTGGCCGAGCAGGGCGGTCCGGATCAGGTCGATTTCGACCCCGGACTCCTTTTCCGGCAACAGCCACAGGCGGCGTCCGCCCAGCAGGGGGGTGAACAGGGAGGTGATCGTGGCATCGAAGCCCAGGGAGGCATGGAGCGGTGCCCCCTGCCCTTCCGCCACCTGATACCGCTCCATGGCCCAGGTCAGATAATTGACCACGCCCTGATGGTGGATCATGGTCCCTTTGGGCTTGCCGGTCGAACCGGAGGTATAGATGACGTAGGCGAGATGGTCCGGGCGACAGGTACTCGTGGGATTGTCTGTCGCTGCCCCGGCGAAGCGTTCCCGCTCGCTGTCCAGGGCAAGAATCCGGGTCCGGGATCCAGGCGTGAAGCGGTTGCGCAACCGTTCCTGGGTCAACAGGAGGGAGGCCTGGGAATCTTCCAGCATGAAGGCGAGCCGGGCGGCAGGATAGGCCGGATCCAGGGGGAGATAAGCCCCGCCGGCCTTGAGGATGGCAAGGATGCCGATCACCAGTTCCGGGGAACGTTCGGCATGGATGCCCACCACCTGATCCGGTCCCACGCCCAGGGATTGGAGATGATGCGCCAGACGGTTGGCCTCGGCATTCAGGGCACCGTAATTCAGGCTCCCCCCCTCCCATGCCACGGCTGCGGCCTCCGGGTTGGCGGCGGCACAGGCCTCGAAAAGCTGGTGCAGACACTGCGTCCGGGGATATTCCCGGGCGGTCCGATTCCAGTCGATCACGCTGCGCTGCCACTCTGCGGCGGGCAGCAGGGGCTGGGTGGCCAGGGAACGCTGCGGCTCGGCCACGACCCCCTGCAACAGGGTATGGAAACACCCCACAAAACGGTCCATGGTGGCCGGATCGAAACGATCCGCGTTGTAGTCACACTCCAACAGGAGTTCCGCATCCAGCTCGGTCAGGTTGAAGATGACATCGAACGCTGCATAATAGACCGGCAACGGCTGCCAGGAGACGGTCAGGTCCGCCATTTCCGCCACGGCTCCCGGGCGGTCCAGATTGAACAGGGCCGCGATCAGGGGGGCATGGCGTCCGTCCCGGCGCAGATGCAATTTGTCCATCAGTTCCGCAAAGGGATAATCCTGGTGCTGGTAGGCCTGGAGCAGAACACCGCGCATGGCCCGCAGATAATCGGTAAAAGGGGTTTCCCAGGTGATGCGGCTGCGAATGGGCACGAGATGGGTACAATAGCCCACCAGGGCGATGCCGCCCCGTTGTGGACGCCCCGCCACCGGCATGCCGATGATGAGATCCTCCTGACCGGTCAGGCGGTGCAGCCACAAGGCATAGATCGCCAACAGGGTCATGAAATGGGTACACCCCTGCCCCCGACTGAAATGCTTGATGTCCGCAAAGAGGCTCCTGGCGATGGGCAGGGTGATGCGTCCTCCCCGATAACTTTTTTCCATGGGTTCGGGACGGTCGCTGGGAAGTTCCAGGACCGGCAGTTCGCCCTGCAAATGATTCAGCCAGTAGGCCTCCTGGCTCGCCAGGGAGGTGGTGGCGCGCCAATGCAGATAATCGCGATACGACAGGGGGGGATCGAGTTGCAGGGAGGTGTTGCGACACCGGGCGGTATAGAGTCTGGCAATCTCCTGCACCACCAGGTTCATCGAGAGACCATCCAGGACAATGTGGTGACCGCGCAGCGCCAGAAAATGAAGCTTTTCGTGCATGCGGACCAGGTGGGGCATGAAGAGCGGTCCCCGGTGCAGGTCGAAAGGGGTCTGGAGATAATCCGCCAGCCACTCTTGCAGCCTGTCGTTTCCCTGTTCCACTCCCGGGCCGGACCCATGCGTCACGGGCAGGATATTTGTTCCCGGGCCGGACCCATGCGTCACGAGCGGGGCATTTGTCTCTCCGGAAACAGATCCAGGATCGGAAAGATGCGCCGCAGGCACATGCGCTTTCTCCCCGGAACCGGCGAGATCCGTGACCGGCAGATCGACGGCAATTTCCGCGCTGGCTTGCACCCGTTGCCGGGACCCTTCCATGACGGTGCGCAAAGCGGCATGGCGTTCCACCACCTGGATGATGGCCTGGCGCAAATGTTCCTGTTGCAACGGGCCTTCCAGTCGGAGCATGGCGCTCAGGGTGTAGGCCATGGAGCCTTGGGGAAATATGTTCGCCAGGGCCAGGATTTGCTGTTGGGCCGCACCGAGGGGAAAGGTATCGGTGTCACCCGGGGCCGATGTGGCGTGGGGACCACCCGGGGCCGGGACCGCAGGGGAACCCCCCGGGGCAACAGGCGCAGTCGGCAACCGGGCGGCATCGAGACGGGCGCGTTCGGGAATGACCTCTCCCGCCCGCAGCTCCTCGACACTCTCCTTGACGGCACGAATGATCCTGTCCACATCCGCGTCGCTGTGCGCCGTGGAGAGAAAATAGTTGCGCCATTCCCAGATGAAAACCCCTTTTTCCATCAGGTGATAGAAGAGCAGTTCCAGGTTGCTCGTAAAGGAGAGACGGAAAAACGAGCCGAAATGGACCACGGAGATGGGATACTCCTGGTCGCGGAAAAAGTGGTTCAGCTCATCGGCCAATCTCTGGGTGCGCAGATTCAACCCCTGTTGCAGGGCCGGTCCCTGTGCCTCGAAGTGGCGCAAGGTGGCCAGGGTGGCGGTCATGGCCAGGGGGTGCTGGCAGAAGGTGCCGCCAAAGACCACCCGATTGACGGCGGGATAGGAGGCATCGTCATAGTTCCACATGCCGCCGTCCAGGGGATCCATGAAGCGTGCCTTGCCGGCCACCACGCCGATGGGCATGCCCCCCCCCAACACCTTGCCGTAGGTGGCAATATCGGCCTGCACACCGAACCAGGCCTGGGCACCCCCGGGATGGACCCGGAAACCGGTGATCATTTCGTCGATGATGAACACGACACCGGCCTGGGCGGTGATTTGTCGCACTGCGTGGAGGAACTCCCGCGGTTGCAGATCCGGGCGACGGCTTTGCACGGGTTCGACCAGCACGGCGGCCAGTTCATGGATGTGTTTTTTGATGAAATCGAGTGCCTGCTCGGTGCCATAATCCAGGAACCAGAGATCATCGACCGCCCCCTGGGGAATGCCCGGGGCCACGGGTTGCGAGAACAACCGGCCATCGCGCTCCACTGGCATGCCGAGGACCGCATCGGAGTGACCGTGGTAGGAGTTGTTGAACAGGACAATCTTGTTGCGGCCGGTGGCGGCCCGGGCCAGGCGCAACGCGGCCATGACGGCTTCGGTCCCGGAGTTGGTGAAGGCGACCCGCTCCATGCCGGTAAACTGACAGATCAGGCGGGCCGCTTCGCCGGCCTGGGGGGGTCTGGGACCCAGTTGCATCACATCGGCGGGCTGGTCCCGCAAGGCCTGGTCGATAAACTCCGGATGGTGACCAAACAGGGTCACCCCCTGGCCCATGGTGATGTCCACATATTCGTTGTCGTCGATATCCCAGAGGTAGGCCCCTTTGGCCCTTTTGCCCACGATGGGATAGAGCATCTCCTTGGTGGAAAAACGAAAGCCCACGGCAGCCCGGCTGTCGGCCAGCACCCCGCGATATTTTTGCGCGAGTTCCTTGGAAGTACGGGTTTTGGCCACATACCGCTTGATCAACGCTTCCAGGTGTTTGGCCTGCCGGGGCGTGAGTCCCCGTGCCCGAATTTCCAGGGGCGACAGGAGTTGTTGCGGCAAGGCTGCGGAGCGGGGTTTGGGCGGAGTGGAAGCCTGGGCTTGAGGAAATTGACCGGTCGTGGCGACGGATGCCGGTGCAGCGGATGCCGGTGCCACGGGCGCTGGTGCGGCAGGCGTTGGTGCCGCAGTCGCTGTCGCCGCCTGCGCCGCAATGAGGCTTCCCACAGCGGATTCCGCTTGCGGGGCAACCCCCTCGGCCAGGGTGCTGCCCTGCAAAAACTGCAACTGTTGGGTCACCACGGCAGAGAGGGTTTGTGAGACCGTGTGGAGTTGTTGGGCAAGGATTTGTTCCAGCTCGCCACCGGTTTCCAGCGCGACGGGGGCCACCCGGGACATGGCTGGCACCGCCGGCAACAACGGCATGGCCATGCCCATGGATTGGGCCTGGAGGGGCATGGCCCCGGCAGGAGACGACAGGGTCGGGGATAGTCCCTGGAGGGGCATGGCCCCGGCAGGAGACGACAGGGTCGGGGATAGTCCCTGGAGGGGCATGGCTCCGGCAGGAGACGACAGGGCCGGGGATTGCATCTGGAGGGGCATGGCCCCGGCGGTTGGCGCGGCTTGCGGGGAGTGAACCACCGGGGCTGCCGCCGGCCTCTCTGCCAACCTGGCATCGATATAACGTGCCAGGGCATCGATGGTGATCAGCTCTTCGAAGAATTGGGGGATGGCAATGGTCACGCCATAGGTGACTTCAACCGTGCGTTGGACCTCCATGAGGATGAGGGAGTTGGCTCCCATTTCCAAAAAAGGGATATGGATGTCGCCCGCCCCCACGGCCACGGGCATGGCCTCGGCCATCAGACCCCGCAAGGTGGCAATGATTGCCGCGTAGTGTGGACCGGCGGTGTCTTGACTGGCGAGGGAATTGTCATGCATGGCTGAGGAAGCTCCTGTTGTTGCTTTCCAATCCTGACTCGGTCAACACGTTACACCCCATACTGGAGCGCAGATGCAATAACCCGGAGCAGTTTTGGGACAAATGACGGCGGGGCACGGAGACAACCTTACCGGGCATATTCCCAGAGTGAAGGTTCATCCAGGTCGATACGGACCACAACACCGGTGTGGGCACGCGGAGCGGTTTCGTAGGGAGACATGTAGAGATGGCGACCGACGATGACACCACCGATATACCCCTTGCTGAGGGGGTACACGCGGGCCGTATCGCAAACGGCCCAGGCCGAGAGATCATCGAGGGGTTTTGTGGTATCGAAGCGACTCACCTGGCCATGATAGATGCCTTCCTCGATGCAATGGGGAATGAAGTAGATATACCGCTGGTCAAACAATGCCCCAAAAAAACCACGGCTGTTCGGATGGACCCGGGCCATATCGAAGACCTGCCAACCGGTCCTGGCATCCAGCCTGGAGCCAATCTCATAACGCGCCACCTGACCATGGCGGTCGGTTCCATCATAGTAGGGAACGAAACAGAGATGCCGGTCGGTGCGCACCGCGCCGATGAAACCGCGACACTGGGGATGCAGGGTGGTGAGATCGAAGGTGGTCCAGGCCTGGGGATCATCAAAACGGCCCTGGGAATCGAAACGGACGAGATGGCCGTGAAAATCCTTGTTGCCTCGATAGGGCACAAAGTAGACATGCCGTCCGTCGGCAACCGCAGAGTGATATCCCTGACACCCCTCCTGGAGCCGGGCCGCGTCGAATATGTCCCAACTGGTCGTGGTGTTGAAATCTGCCTGGGTATCGTAACGCACGATCCGCCCATGATAGGTGGACCAGTCGAGTTGATAGGGGGCGAGGTAAAGATGGCGACCGGCGACAACGCCGCTGACGAAACCCCGGCTCTCCGGATCCAATTGTCTGGTATCGAAGACGCACCAGCTTGCCGGATCGGCAAAGGGTGCCCGGGTGTCGTAGCGGGTGACCTGTCCATGGTGCAATCCATTGAAATAGGGAACCATGTACAGATAACGACCATCAAACAGGCCATCCGTAAACCCACGGCTGTCCGCGTGGACGGTCGTGGTATCGAAAAAGGACCAGCTCGCCGGGTCATCGAAGCGACCCTGACTGTCATAACGGGTCACCTGTCCCGATGGGGTCCCGTTGTTCATGGGCACGTAGTATATGTAGCGGCCATCGCAAGCCGCCCCGGAAAACCCCTTGCTGGCTGCATGCACCTGGCTTGTATCGAAAAAAACCAGACCTTTCATGATCGTATACGATCCTGGCGCACGTCTTCCACCGTATCACCGAGGTGACGCCCCGCCAAACGAATTCGCCAGGCACGTGCCTCTGACAGACCATCGTCGCCAATCAGCCCGGCTTCACGCCCGACCAGGCAGCGCACCGGTTCCTGCACGCTGCAATGATCGGCCACGGCCATCGCCTTCAGTGATTCATGGACATCGTCCGGCAAATCGCGGACGCTTGATGCTTTCATGACGCCACCTCGTTGCTATCGAAATGTGATCGGTATCCTGATGGCGCATCACTTTTTTGTCAAGGCTGATCCAACTTGCAGCGTCAAGGCTGACCTTGTTTCGGTCACCGGACCTGGATCGATCCGTTGAAACATTGTAAAACGGATCCGGCCCCGATCATTGAATCCGGATCGATTTCTGGCATTTGTTTCGACAAGCCTCAAAGCCTGGAGCAGAAAAATGAATGTATCGGCACACAGTGAGCCATGAAACAGAACATTGAATACTCTGGACGGTCACCCTATAATTCATGTTGAAAAAAGCGAAATTCAGATTCTATAACTTTCACACTGCCCAGTGGAGAATGGTACATGAGAAGATTACAGTTGGGTATTTTTTTATCGACCTTGCTGTTGGCAGCCGGAATTGGATCTGCCGAGCAACTGGCGGATCCTGCCTTCAAGGCCAAGGTTGACAATCCGGCCTATGCCACGGGCAAGAAACCGGTCGTCCTGGTTGATGGGGGACACAACAACTGGCACAAGATCGATGGACGCTACAAACCTTTTGCCGAAGTACTCACGGCGGATGGTTACGATGTCCGCGCCCTGGCCGGTACCATCACCCCGGAAGCCCTCAAGGGGATTGACGTCCTGGTAATCGCCAACGCCCTGAACATGAAAAATGCCACCGAAAAAGAGAAAGCGAACAAGTGGGAATTGCCCACCCCCTCGGCTTTTGAGGATACGGAAATCAATACAGTCGTCGATTGGGTCAAAAAAGGGGGGTCCCTCCTGTTGATTGCCGATCACATGCCCTGGCCGGGAGCCAACGAAAAACTGGCCATGAATTTCGGCATCATCATGGACAACTCTTTTGTGTTCGATGCCACCTTCACCTACAAGAAGGGTGACCCGAACATCATCAAATTCAAACTGTCCGGTGGCAAACCAACCGAAGGCAAACTTGTCAACCATGCCATCGTCGCCGGCAGAAAAAATGCACCCATTTCCGAAGAGATCCAATACGTCTCCACGTTCACGGGCAGTGCTTTCCGCGCCAAACCGGGCAGCAATGTCCAGCCTTTGATGGTGTTCGGCGATGGATCCAGAATTCTCTATCCTGCGGAAGCGGATACCATGTCACTGCAAACCCCCAATGCCCCGGCGGTCGGTTTGTTGCAGGGTGCCACCGTGAAAGAGGGCGATGGCCGGGTTGCCGTGTTTGGCGAAGCCTCCATGTTTACCGCCCAGACCGCCCCCTGGGATCCCAAATATCCCATGGGCATGCAAAATCCGGAAGCTGCCAACAATCAGCAGTTTCTCCTGAACGTGCTGCATTGGCTTACAAAGCTTCTGTAAATGCTCATTGGTGCAGGGATTTTCGGTTTTGTCTTGAGCATGGTGTGACAACGGCATCCTGATGGTGCATAATTCCGGCCCGGAAGGTTCGGAAACAACATGCTGCCCCGTCAGGATGCCGAACACTGTCACCACCCTGTTGTGCAGCCCATCCGGTGAACCATGACCCACGACTTCGACAGCGTATTGGCGACCTTCAGGTCCCTGATAACCCCGATATTTTTTATTGATGATCCAGAGACCATCACCCCTGAAACGGTCGCGGCAGATGTGGAGGGGTGGGACTCGTTGAGTCACACCCTGGTGATCATGGCGGTGGAAAAAGAGTTCGGCATCCGGTTTCTGGCCCGGGAAACAGCGTTTGAAAACGTGGGAGAGCTGGTGAAAGGAATCCTCTCCCGCTTGCCGGGCAACCGTTGAGACGGGACTGTTGCAGGGAAGGGATGCGCACGTGAAACCAACCATTGTATTTTATGGAAACTGCCAATCCTTGACCTTCTGCCTCAAGACCATGTTCGTTCCGGAGGTGGCTGAGCAATACACGATTGCCCTGTTGCGCACCCCTGAAGAGAACAGACCGGACCATCGATGGCAGGTACTCTGTCATGAGCCGGTGGGGGTTGGTCAGCTCCTGTCAAACTGCGCTTATTTTTTTCAACAGATGGGTTTTTGGGACCAGACCTTTCCCTATGCGGACAGGCTGCCGTCCCATTGCCGCACGATCCGTTTTCCCATGCTCACGCTTGAACTGTTGTGGCCTTTTTACATGCTGCGACCGCGTCCGTACCCATTTGGTGTCGAGGACAATCGACGTGGGCATGGAGACCGGATTTTCCATAACCTGCTCAAAAAAAAGCTGCTCCCCCTGGAAACCCTCGCCCGCTTCATGGCGACGGACATCCATCGCCTGCTGGACCTGGATCGGTCCTGCGAAATCTATTTTGAAAAACTCCGGAATCTGGACCGGCAGGTGGATCTGCCGGTGGCCCATTGGATTGAAAAGTATTTTCGTTCCAAACCGCTGTTTGCAGATACGGCCCATCCCAATCCTCCCCTGTGCAGTCATATGACCAACCAGTTGTTGCAATGCGCGGGATTGATCAGGGAAAACGCCATCGAATACTGGGATGAAAGACCCAATTTCAGTGCCACTTTTCCGATTCACCCCCAGGTGATCGATCACTACAAGCTGGAGTGGGTGGATCATGCCACCCGTTACGGCTTTCATCCGCCATTGCCGCATGCGAGCAGTGTCTACCAGGAAAAATACAACACCAAGGTGGGGGATTACAGCTATCTGGCAGGCCTGCGCAAGCATTTGGAGATGCCGGATGCCTCCCCCTGTCATGGCCGGGAAGATGACTCCGGGCACGTCCAATCCCTGCACCAGGAATTGGCCTTCTGGGATGCCGTGCCGGAAGGCCCCATGACCAAAACCGTCCATGCCTGGCGGGCCGAGTTGTCCACCATACTGGGTGATTGCCATCGACTGTCGGGCAGACATGAACAGGCCAGAATATTCTACGAGCAGGCACTGAAACTCAAACCGGCACTGTATCATTTGCTGCCATCGCTGCTGGATTTTCTGGAGCGGGAGGAGCGTTCCAGGGAGACCCTGGATCTGTTGCTCGGATTCATCGATGGTCCGAACATGAAATATTGTTCCATTGACGAAACCGTATTTCTGGCGAAAGCCTGCATTCGCGTTTGTGAAACCCTGGAGAAGCGATCCCTAGCGAACAACGATCCGGACAGCCTGCAATTTGCCCAACAGAGCTTTCAATCCGTCACAACCCGCCTGGACAGGATTCGCACCATGACGCTGCAAAATTCGGTGCGTCAACCGATCAGCCCCAGGGACAACCCGGGCCATGCCAACCTGAAAATTGAAGATCCACGCTGGTTTACCTATGAATCGATCCATGATTCAGCGCGCTGACAGAGGCAACCAGACGAGGCGGCATCGGCATGTGCAATCCGGGTAGCCATTGCAACGGGTCTGTGAAAAGCTGTCCATGAACTTTCGGATAAAAAAATTGGTTTTCATTCGTTTTTTTTGAAATTAACAAGTTATTGGACAGCCTCTGAGAGCGGGAAACGCACATGAAACCAACCTTTGTATTCAATGGCAACTGCCAGGCCATGAAATATTGCCTGCTGGCCATGCAACTCCTTGAGTTGAATGAAAAATACACAGTCGTTCTGCTGCGCAGCCCGGAAGACAACACACCAGACCTCCGGTGGAAGATACTCAGCCATGAACCCATCGGGGCCATCAGGGTCGATGAAATTTTTGCAAATTGTGCGGTTTTTTTGCACCAAAAAAGTTATTGGTCAAGAACGTTTCCCTATGCAGACCGGTTGCCGCCGCAGTGTCGCAAAATCAGTTTTCCCATGCTCACCCATGAATTGCTCTGGCCATTCTACATGGTTCGACCCCGACCATTCCCTTTCGGCATCGAGGACAACCGACGGGGCCATGGGGAACGGCTTTTACAAAACCTGATCAAAAAAAAGCTGCCTCCCCTGGAGACCCTGGCCCAATTCATGGCCACGGATATTTGTCAGCATCTGGATCTGGATCGCGCCGGTGAACTCTACTTTGACAGGCTGCGCAATCTGGACCAGGAAGTGGACGTGCCGGTGGCTGATCTGATCGAAGAGCTGTTCCGCTCCCAACCGCTCTTTGCCGATGCGGCCCATACCCAGCTTGCCCTGTGTCACTACATGACCGATCAGATTTTGCGCTGTGCCGGAATCACCGAGCAAAATTTTACCAAAAACTGGGATGGATATTTGAATTTCGGTGCCACATTTCCCATCCATCCCCAGGTGATGGATCATTATGGTCTGCAATGGGTTGACCATGGGACCCGTTATGGCTTCCATCCCCCCAGGCCACACCCGAGCAGTGTCTATGAAGAGAACCAAAAAACCAAGGAAGGAGATTACGGATATCTGGCATACCTGCGAAAACATTTGGGATTGCCGAATGCCACTTCCTGTCACGAGCAGGGGGTTGTATCTGGACACATCCAGACCCTGCAAGAGGGAGATGCATCCAGACACCTCCAGACCCTGCAAGAAGAACTGGCCTTTTGGGATGCCTTGCCGGAGGGACCCGCCGCACAAGCGGTCAACACCTGGCGGACAGAGTTGTTGACGACACTGGGCGATTGTCATCGTGCAGCGGGAGAGACGCAACAGGCCAGGGCATTCTATCAGCGGGCACTGCAACTGAATCCGGTGTTTTATCCCCTGCTTCCCTCGCTATTGGAGTTCCTGGAGCAGGAGAACCGTATCGATGAATCCCTCGCCCTGTTGCGTGATTTCATTGATGGTCCGAACATGCGCTATTGTTCCACCCAGGAAAAAATGTTCCTGGCCAATGCCTGCGTCAAGACATGCCAACACCTGGAAAGTCGCTACGCGAAGGTCAGCGATCCAGACGATGGCAGGATTTATCAACAGAGCCTGCAAACCATGCTGTCCTGCCTGGACAGGATTCGCACGACCATGTTGAATCAGTCTGTTTTCTGCCTGAGCTTTTCCAACCCAAAAATTCATCAACCGGACTGGTATCATCACGACCCTTCCCAGGTCACCGTGAAACCCCAGGTCACCGTGAAACCGTGAAACCGTGAAACCTTCCGGTCACTTGCGGAACATTCGGATGTTTTCGCTCATGCAACGGGGAGATCCGGTATCCCCGTCTCCCCTCCCGGGCAACCGTGAAGCCTCCTGAGTACCTGCAAAACATTCATGAAGCCTCCTGAGTACCTGCAAAACATTCATGAAGCCTCCCGAGTACCTGCGGAACATCCAGACGTTTTTGCTCATACAACAGGGTGATCTGGATTGAATGATGGTGGTACATCCTCCACATGTGAAGAAAAAGGCAGAAAATCGCTGGCCGGAACAAAGGCCGAATCGGCACCGGGATCGACAATATCCTGCCCTGTAACCATGGCCTGGAACACATCACCGCCGAGGGTGATGTTGGGCAGATGGGTGACAGCGGGCTGGAGAATGAGCGTAGAGACCGTCGCCGACGTGCCTGACTCCAGTGTCGGGGAATTTGCGGTTTCCGGCCCGGTCGTCGCCGCAGCCGCAACTTCCGGCCCGGTCGTCGCCTCGGCCCCCGGGATGGCAGCATTCGCCACCACAACCCCAGCTTCCGGCACGGTCAACGCCGCTGCCGTGGCATCCGCCACCACAGCCGCAACTTCCGGCCCGGTTGTCGCCTCGGCTCCCGGGATGGCGGCATCCGCCACCACAGCCCCGGCTTCCGGCACGGTCGTCGCCTCGGCTCCCGGAATGGCAACATCCGCCACCACAGCCCCGGCTACCGGCCCGGTTGTCGTCTCGGCTCCCGGAATGGCAACATCCGCCGCCACAACCCCAGCTACCGGCCCGGTTGTCGTCTCGGTCTCCGGGATGGCGGCATCCG
>JADGCO010000010.1:49754-72843 GCA_015228935.1 Magnetococcales bacterium
TCCGCCACCACAGCCCCGGCTTCCGGCACGGTCGTCGTCTCGGCCCCCGGAATGGCGGCATCCGCCACCACAGCCCCGGCTTCCGGCACGGTCGTCGTCTCGGCCCCCGGAATGGCAACATCCGCCACCACAGCCGCGATTTTCTGCCCGGTCGTCGCCCCGGTTCCCGGGATTGGAAAATCCGCCTCTCCATGCACGCTCTCTTGCCCGGTCAACGCCGCTGCCGTGGCATCCGCCACGACTGCCACACTGTCAGGAGTGGCGACCAGGACGGGGAGAATTGCCGGCACATTTGCCTCCGATACCGGTTTATTTTCAGCCAGATCCATATCAAACTTGACCTCAGCCATGCTGCCCTTGTGGCCATCGGCATAGAACACCTGGGCATGCCCCGTAATCTGATTGTCGTTGATGACGGTCTTTCCGGAAGGGTCCAGAGTCAGCCCCAGGGCCTTGATGCCCAATTGGGTCAGTGAAAACAGCTCATCGGGCGTGGAAATGCCATCCTGATTGTGATCCACCCAGACTTGCAACCTGCTGAAAAGTTTATCACCGGCATCGATCACGCCGTTGTGGTCGGAATCCAGGGTGGCCAGGGCACCCAGGCTCGATGCCGTATCCGGTCGCATCCATTCCGAAACAACTTCCTTCATGTCGTTGATCCGGCCATCGCCGTTCTGGTCCAGAACCAGCAAGCCATCTCCCTGTCCAACCCAACTGCTCTGGTCCGGCAAACCATCTCCATTAATGTCAAAATGAACCCCATTCTCCAGATTCGTCAATTGCACCCCATTGCCATCGAGGTCCAGTACCAAGGGATCAGTCACATCGCCGGTTGCCCGCACAATGATGGTGCAATCCTGCTCGAAGATCAGTCCGGTGGAATCGGTCACCCGAATGCTCACCGTGCGGGTCGAGGCCGTGGCATAAACAATTTGTGCCCCGCCCCCGGAGTTGACACGCAATTCATAGGTTCCAGCATTGTTGTAAATATAGAAGCGACCACCATCGTCATCGGTCAACGAATAGGTAAACGTCTCTCCCGAGGTATCAAAGGCATTCAAGGTCGCCACCACGGTGTCATCAGCAGCACCTTCCGTGACCCGGGGCTGGGAGATTGTCCAGGCATAGACCCCGGTTTGTCCCGTATTGCCGGCGGTGGTCGGGGCATTGAGCATGGCGGTGGTTCCGGAACCGGTCACCTCGGCATAACCATTATTATTTCCGGCAGACCAGCCCGCCGTGCCATTCTGGTTCCAGCCCATGGATTCGTAACGCAACTCGACCCCAAAGTTGCCACTGCCCAGATTGTGCAACCGGATCTGGTAGCTGTTGTTGCCTGTCCCGGAAAAGGGTGCCACGCCCACATAACTGACGGTGACAATATTGTTGACGGTATCCTGATCCAGATGGATTGCCCCCCCTTTCCTGGTGTCGATATCCTGATAGTGGAGGGCAACAATGGGTATGGTGGAAGCAGCCATGCTGACGGCGCTCAACGAACTGGAGCCTGACCCGAAGGTCACATAGCCGTTGGAACCGATGAAAAACCCCGTACTCGCACTGTATGTGGTTCCAAAAATATTGAACCCGTTTGGAAACACCGAGGAGACATCAGCCGCCCAATAGGTATCATCGGCGGACGGTTCCGTCGTTTCGCCATACCCGGCCGCACCCCCCAACCCGCTGACCAGCGCATGTCCGGCAGTGGGCGTGAATGTCGTACCCCCAACCTTGACCAATTGCAGTCCGGTCGGGGCTGCGGAGGAAGTGAATGAGAAGGTTTTGGTTTGCCCGGTCAGGGTACCCCCCACCCCGTCAGACAGGGTGAATCCGAATGAGTCGGAAGATCCGGATCCGCCAAAGTGGGTATAAGTGATCAAATTGCTGTTCACATCGGACTGGGTAAAGGTGGAGCCGGCCTGGAGTGCCGTTCCTGATTTATAGACGCTGCCGTAGGCAGGAGCGCTGGTCAGCGTGTACGTGACATCGGAAGCACTTTGTTCCGTATCAGCCGCATTCAAGTTGGCACTCGTGATGGTGGTACTCGCCGTGCCCCGGGGAATGGACAGGGTTGCATTGGTTGCCAAGGTGGGGGCATCGTTCACCGCGTTGACCGTGATGGCCACTGTATCGGTATCGGTCGCCGTCCCGCCGGAACCCGTGTTTCCCTGATCACTCGTGGTCAAGGTCAGCGTGTCGGAACCATTGACGTTTGAATTTCCCAGGTAAGTGACCGTGCCCAGGGCACTGTTGATGTTGGTCTTGGTCCCGGTAAAGACCAGGGTGGCATCGCTTGTTCCATCTCCGGTGGTGAAGGTCAACCCGGTCGTCTGGGCCAGGGTCAATACCCCCTGACCCGCACTCAACGTCACTTGCATGGAGCTACCACCATCATCCACGTCGGCAATCGCCAATCCAGAGATCCCCAGACTGGTATCCTCATTGACACTCTGGGCTGCCGGAACCGTATTGACCGGGGCATCGTTCACGGCACTGACCGTGATGGCCACCGTATCGGTATCGGTCAGGGTACCACCCGTGCCCGTATTGCCCTGGTCACTGGTGGTCAGGGTCAGCGTATCTGAACCGTTATAGTTGGTACTCCCCAGATAGGTGACCGTACTCAAGGCATTATTGATGTTGGTCTTGGTGCCGGTAAAAACCAGGGTGGCATCGCTCGTCCCATCTCCGGTGGTGAAGGTCAATCCGGTCGTCTGGGCCAGCGTCAACACCCCCTGCCCGACACTCACCGTCACCTGCATGGTTCCACCCCCATCATCGGCATCGGTGATGGACAAACCCGAGATGCTCAGATTGGTATCTTCACTGGCGCTCTGAGCCGTCGGAACCACATTGACCGGTGCCTTGTTCACCGCACTGCCCGTAATGGCAACCGTATCGGTATCGGTCAAGGTTCCGCCAGAACCGGTATTGCCTTGGTCGCTCGTGGTGAGGGTCAGGGTATCGGAACCACTGTAGCTGGTTCCTCCCTGATAGGTAACCGTACCCAGGGCGCTGTTGATGTTGGCCTTGGTCCCGGTAAAAACCAGGCTGGCATCGCTCGTTCCATCCCCGGTCGTGAAGGTCAACCCCGTGGTCTGCGCCAGCGTCAATACTCCATAACCGACACCCAGTGTCACTTGCAGGGTACCCCCTCCCTCATCCACATCGGTGATGGCCAGCCCGGTCATGCTCACGCTGGCGCTTGCATTGACGCTTTGCGCTGCGGGTACTGTATTGACCGGGGCATCATTCACCGCACTGACCGTGATGGCTACTGTATCGGTATCGGTCAAAGTGCCACCGGAACCGGTGTTGCCCTGATCGCTCGTGGTGAGGGTCAGGGTATCGGAACCGTTATAATGGGTGGCTCCCAGATAGGTGACCGTGGCCAGGGCGCTGTTGATGCTGCTCTTGGTCCCGGTAAAGGCCAGGGTGGCATCGCTCGTCCCATCTCCGGTGGTGAAAGTCAAACCAGTAGTTTGCGCTAACGTTAGAACACCCTGCCCCACACCCAACGTCACCTGCAAGGTACCGCCGCCATCATCCCCATCAGTGATGGACAACCCGCTGATATTCAAGCTGGTATCTTCGTTGACGGTCTGGGCGACAGGCACCGTATTGACCGGAGCATCGTTCACCGCACTGACCGTGATGGCCACCGTATTGGTAGCGGTCAAGGCACCTCCGGAACCGCTGTTGCCCTGATCACTCGTGGTGAGGGTCAGGGTATCGGAACCGTTATAGTGGGTGGCTCCCAGATAGGTGACCGAAGCCAGGGCACTGTTGAGGTTGCTTTTGGTCCCGGTAAAGACCAGGGTGGCATCGCTCGTCCCATCCCCGGTGGTGAAGGTCAACCCGGTCGTCTGGGCCAGGGTCAACACCCCCTGCCCCACACCCAACGTCACCTGCAAGGGACCGCCGCCATCATCCACGTCGGTGATGGTCAATCCGCTGATATTCAGGTTGGTATCTTCGTTGACGCTCTGGGCTGCCGGAACCGTATGGACCGGGGCATCATTCACCGCCCTGACCGTGATCGCCACCGTATCGGTCGCGGTCAAGGCACCCCCGGAACCGCTGTTGCCCTGATCACTTGTGGCGAGGGTCAGGGTATCGGAACCGTTGTAGTTGGTGGCTCCCAGGTAGGTGACCGTGGCCAGGGCACTGTTGATATTGGCTTTGGTGCCGGTGAAAACCAGGGTGGCATCGCTCGTCCCATCCCCGGTGGTGAAGGTCAACCCGGTCGTCTGGGCCAGCGTCAACACCCCCTGCGCAACATTCAAGGTCACCTGCATGGGGTTGCCCCCATCATCCACATCGGCAATCGCCAATCCAGAGATCCCCAGAGTGGTATCCTCATCGACGGTCTGGGCCGCCGGCACCGTCTGGACCGGGGCATCATTCACCGCCCTGACCGTGATGGCCACCGTATCGGTAGCGGTCAAGGCTCCGCCGGTACCGGTGTTGCCCTGATCATCGCTCGTCAGGGTCAGGAGATCGCTGCCGTAATAATCTTTGTTACCCTGGTATTGAAGAGCAGCCAGGGCGTCATGCACTGCGGCCAGAGTGCCCGTAAAAACCATTTTGGCATCCCGGGTGCCATCCCCTTCCAGGAAGGTCAATCCCCCCATGGCAGCCAGGGTCAAGGTGCCATATTGGACAGAGAGAGTCAGGCGCAGGGAACCACTCCCGCTATCCACATCCCGAACATCGATCCCGGTTATGTGTCCGCCTTGATCCTCCAACACCTGCCAGGCTGCCGGAACAGTATTGACCGGTGCCTGATTCACGGGCAGCACGGGAAGTGGTACAGGAGATGGCAGCACCGGGACAAATGTGGTTGCGACTGTTGCCGGGACAAAGATGGCAACCGGAGTCGTGACCGGAGGCTCCGTGACCGCTTTCTGTGCCACCTGAACGACCGGATCCTCCGGTTTGAATGGCGTCATCACAGAAACGGGTTCAAAAGCCGGATTCGTCGGCAATGTTGTCGGTGTTGTCGGTGTTGTCGGTGTTGTCGGTGTTGTCGGTGTTGTCGGTGCTGTCAGAGCTGTCGGTGCCGTCGGTTCTGTCTCCATCGTCGCGACAGGCTGTACCGGTTCTGCCGGCGGGATCACTGTCGTATCCACAATCGATGGCGCAACCGCCGTTTCCATTGTTGAAGTCTCTGGTGTTACGGATGTTTCTGATGCGAGCGGTGACATCGGAACCATGGACGTGACAGGCATGGCAGGTGAAAAAACCTCGACCACCCCCAGGCTCGGCGTTTCAATGGTCACTCCGGTACGGATCAACACATCCGAAGCCTGAACCGCCAGATCCGGATTGGCCATGGCCAGGAGGGGAGTCTGGGCATCCGGTGCCACCGGTGGCAAGGTGATGGCCAGGGTCTGGGCCTGAGCCGCTGCCGCCTGCACATCCGCCGCCTGATAGGCCTGCGTCAGATTGCTTCCCGTGGCCAGTGCCTCGGTCAGGGTCTGAATAAATACCTGATTGGATGTCGTAATCTGTTGATTGATCGCCGCGGTATTGCCCGTGGCCAGGGCTGCCGCCAGTTGCATGGCCGGCGTCAAGGCAATCTGGATTTGTGCCGTTTGCTGCTGCTCTGCCTGCGTGACCGCCGTGGCAACCTGCCAAGCTTGCTGGGTTGTCATGCCACTGGCCAGGGTAGCCATGACCGACTGGACGTCCAGGTTTCCCAAAGAGGCGGTTGCCATCTCGGCGGTGACCGAGCCATTCGCCAAAGCCGCCGCCAACTGCTCCGCCGGCGACAAAGGTACCTGCTGGGCCAGAGTCATGGTCTGGGCTGCCTGATTGGCAGCGTTCGCCTGGGCCATGGCCAGGGCCGTGGACGCCCCACCCTGCAAGGCTTGTTGCAGATAGGCCACCCCGGCATCCTGGGGATTGATCCCCGCATCCTTCATGGCCTGTTCCACATCCTGGCCACTGGCCAGGGCCGTGGCCAATTTATCGCCGGGCACTGCCGTGGCGGCCTGGGTTGCCTCGAATATTCCTGCCTGTTTGTTTGCCTCCCGCAGGGCATCGCCGATGGACAAGCCTGCCGCCAGAGACTCCTCCAGAACCTTTAAAAACACGGCGGCCTGCCCGGAGGACATGTCGGCAGTCAAGGCATCCAATTGCTGTTGTGTGGCCTGCCCTCCCAGGGAAATACCCTGATCCAACCGGGCTTCCGGGGTATTCGGGGCTTCGGCTGCGGCGGCCTGCTGGGCATCCAGGCCCTGCTGCTGCGCAGATTGAAGCGCGGCATTCATTCCCTGGCCACGCTGCAATCCGGACTGAATTGACTCGATAAAAGCCTGGCGTCCAGCCTCCGAGGTCACCCCCCCCCTGGCCATGATGCCGTGCAACTGTTCCTGCACACCCTGACCCGATCCCAAAACCTGGGTCAGATTCATGCCATCCCCCTGGAGATTGACCCGCTCCAGGAGTTGACTCGTCTCCACATGTTTCTGGGCGGCAACCAGGGCCGCCTGCGGCGATTGACCGTTGCCCATGCCCTGCAAGAGAGCATCGATCAATTGCTGGCCGGCCCTGGCCGCCGCCTCGGGAGAAGCTCCCTGTTGCGCCAACGTTTCTGCCAGATTCTGGCGCAGGGCCGCCAGGGAAGCCTCCACACCCTGACCACTGGCCAGGGCTTCCTGGAAATTGTCCGGAAGGGAGAGTGGATTCATTTGAATGGCAGCAGCCAGCTCCAGGAGACCAACAACCGGGAAATCATCTGAAAAAGATGACGAACTTATTGAACGGTCGCCAACGCGAGGCGACCAACCACTTTGAGAATGGTATAGGCGGCAATCACCACATCCGACTCGGCAGCCGCCGCATCACTCTGGGCATTGATGACAGTCGTCTCACCGGAAAGAACATCGATCAGGGAACGACGACCCTGCACCCGTTCCTCCTGGGCCAAGCGCAAATAAGCCATGGCAATGCGCACCTGATTGGCCAGAAAATCGGCATTTTCCCTGGCTGTCACCAGATTTTGCCAGGCATTGCGGGCCTGTTCATCGACGGTCATCATGGTGTCGTGCTTGCGGGAAGAGACCGCCAGTTTCTGTTTCCGGGCCACCTGCATGGCATCGAGACCCGGCAATCCGAAATTGAGGGCATAACTCAGTTCCATCTTGATTGAGCGGCTCTCCTTGTTGCCCTCGGTGCCGTTGTCGTTGCGGCTGAATTTGGATTCACCTATCAGGTTGAGTTTGGGGGCCAGATCACTGGCCAGAACGCGGTCCACATCCAAGCCTGCCAACTCCTCACTGAGACCGGCATTTTTGAGTTGCAGATTGTCACTCCGGGTCAGATGGATGAGTTCTTCCAGCGTGGCCGGAAGCTGACTTTGCGGAACCTGCAAAGCATGCAACTTCTCCCGGACAGGAGGTTCGGCATTGAACACGGCCCGATACCGGTTCATGGCATTCACCAAACCACCTTTGGCCCGCGAATGCCGCGCCTGGGCACCCGCCAGTTGGCTCTTGGCCTGCAACACGTCGGTGGGAAAGCCGCTGCCCAAATCAACCCGACTCTCCTCCAGACCGGCCTGTTTCTGAATGTTGTCCACCGACTGTTGGGCAAACTCCAACGTCTGATGGGCACGCAACAGATTGATGGACGCCGTGATCCCCTCCAGCAACAAATCCTGTCGGGCCAGTTCCACATTGTTCTGCAACTGCCGTACCGAAATTTCCGCCTTGCCGACCTCTGCCTTGGCCTTGCCAAAGTCCCAAAGCATTTGGTTGACCGTCAGGTTCATATGACGCATCGGCATGGCCGTGTCCGGCGTGGTGTTGGCATTGTTGATCACCTCACGACCGCTATCGGTGGTCATTTTCAGCTCCGGGAAATATCCGGTGCGGGTCTTGGCCAGAGTGGCAATGGCGGCCTGGAGATCCGCTTCGGCGGCCTTGATGCGCTGATGCTGTTCCAGCATGCGCGTCAAGGCCTGGGAAAGTGTCATGTCCTGGGCTTCCGGACCGGATAACAAGGTCCAGGATGTTTCCTGTTTATTCTCTCCAGCTTCACTCTTCTCCCGTTCGGCCAAAATGGCAGGCGGCCCTTCCGGGGGAGATGGCTCCGGAACGAGTGTCTGCTTTCCCAGGATCGAGGGAGATTCCAGGCCAAGCATATCCGCTGCCAGCACCGATCCGGCTCCAGGCAAAAACAGCAGCCATCCGATCAGCAGACCTGTTTTCCACAACCGGGTTCGATCACAGAACACGACCTCTCCTTCTGGACCTCCATCCCGGTTTTTCAGGTACCTGCTCTGGGAAGTGATCATGGTATTTGACAACCTTTCATTAAAAACGTTCAATTTTTCCGCCTGGAACACATTATAAACAATTACACCAAGTTCGCCAAACCAGGAAAATTACCCTGTCTGCAAGCATATAAACAAAACATTTTCAATAAGTTGCCTGGAACTTGCGTGAACGTGAACAACGAGGTTATGCAATCATTATAAATGATTAAAAAAAATTCAATGTTCCTGCATGGCAAAGCGCATGGATTGCCACACGGGATTCAACAGATAATCCAGGACGGTACGTTCCCCCACCAGGATGGCACAGGCCACCTGCACTCCCGGATAAAGTTGATACACGTTCCCGTCCCGTTCAAACCGGTCTCCCTCCGGGCGGATGCGAATCCGATAAAAGGAACCCCCATCGGAAGTGACCGTGGCATCCGGGCTGACATGCAGCACATAGCCAAAGATCTGGCCAAAGACGGGAGCATCCGCCGAAGCCAATGTCAACCGGACTTTCTGCCCGGTGCGCACATAGCCGATCTCGGCAACCGGCAAGCGGGCATCGATGATCAGATGATCCCCGATGGGCACAATTTCCATGACGGTTTGACTCGCCTGGATCACGCCCCCTTCGGTCGCCACGGCAATGCTTTTGACGATACCATCCACCGGTGCCCGCAAAACCGTTCGTTCCTGGGCATCCTTGAACTTGTCCACACGTTTGGCAAGCTCATCATGATTTTGTCTGGCTTTTTCGAGATCTTCCGTGGCGCTTTCCACAAAGCGTGTCTTGAGCATGTGTAAACGTTCTCTGGCTTCCGTGATGGCGGCCTGGATTCTGGGTATGCTGGCCTGGTCGTTTGCAATCTGGGCGCGCAAATTGTGTTGCTGGCGCAACAGGTCAAAGTGGAGCATCTGGCTGGTCAGACTGCGTTCCAGCAATCCCTGGCTGATTTTGACCTGCTCCCCTTGCAGTTCCATGGCCTTTTTATTGTTTTCCAGACGGACCCGGGTCTCTTCGATCCCTTCCTGGTGCTGGGCGACGACGGCCTCTTGAATGCGCACCTCATTCTGGAATCGTTGCCGGCGACTGAAAAAGACCTTTTCGGAGTTGCGCACCAGATCGGGATGCTGTCGCTTCAGGTCTTCCGGATAGAGGGGTTTTTCCGCACCACCGATATCGGCCAGCAGACGCGCCATGTCGGCCCGCAGGGCTTGCAGACGGGCCATGAGTTCTTCATGTTCGGAGGTGGCTCGCAGCGGGTTGAGGCGCAACAACGGCTGGCCTTTGCGCACCACATCCCCTTCCGTCACCAGAATGGCTTCGACAATCCCCCCTTCCAGATGCTGCACGGCCTTGACATGACCGCTTGGAACAACGACACCCGTGGCAAAACTGACCACACCCAGCCGGCCTACGCCGGCCCAGATCAGCAACGTGATCAACACCCCGACACTCGTATACAGCAGGCGTCGGGCATGGCGTGTCCGGGAAGGGATGCGCGTGATTCTGGGGCGGTCATTATCGGACATGGCTGGCCATACTCTTTGCCGGGTGCCGTCCCAGATCCAATACCTGCGATGCCCCACGCATGATGTTGCTGTCATGGCTGACCACCACCAGGGTTTTGCCAGCCTTGGCCATGGCAATCAGGGCCGCATAGAAGGTTTCACACCCTTCCCGGTCCATACCCTCGGTGGGTTCGTCGAGAAAGACGAAGGTTCCCTGCGTCACCATGGCCCGCGCCAAGGCCAGACGCCGCCGCAAACCGGGAGAGAGGTTGCGGCCATCGTGGGTCAACACCAACTCCCAGCCCTGGGGCTGATGATCCAGCCATTTGGCCAAGCCGGCCTGTTCCAGACAGCGCCGCATTTCCGCCGGCTCGATGCCGGGTCGCGCCAGATCCAGATTTTCCCGGAGCGTGGTATCGAGAAAGACCGGCTCCTGGGGCAACCAGGAGACCTGGCAACGCCACCAGGCCAGCGAAATCTGCCGCAACTCCGTGCCATCCACAATGATCTGGCCGGCACTGGGCACCCGCAGACCACACAAAAGCTGTATCAAGGTACTCTTGCCTGACCCGTTGGGACCTGTAACGACGAGAACCTCTCCCGGCGGCAGGCTCACAGAGAGATTGTCAAACAAGGGCACGGCAGCCCCGGGCCATTGAAACGCCACCTCACGCAATTCCAACGCGCCCTGCACCCGGGCCGGGATGGTACCACGTTCCGGTTCGACGACCACGGACCGGGCAAACTGGCGGGCTTCCTCCAGATCCCGGTCAGCCTGGCGCAATCCCTGCCGCATCTGCAACGCCCGCATGAGGGGTTGCAGGGTACGGTTGGCCATCAGGTTGATTCCGATCAAAAAGCCGATATTCAGAAGACCTTCCACCACCAGGAAGGATCCCAGGGCATAGATGGCCACCACCATCCCTGTCTGGATCAACTGGATATGCGATGCATGGACCGCCTGTTCCTGCGTGAGTTTTTCCTGCACTTGATGCAATTGATTCCAGTGTGATTCCCAGCGCCCCAGCAAGAACGACGCCCCTCCGAATTGCCGTATGGTATCCGCCGCCACCTGGGTTACAGTCACCAGGGTGGCCAATCCGGCATGGATTCCCCCCTGGGAGTGGGCAATGGTCTCTTTTTCCCGTCGCGGCTGGCGCAGCAGCAACGCCGTCAACAGAAGAAAGCCTCCCACCACCATGCCAAGCTGCCAGGAGATGAGCGTGATGATCAGGAGAAATATCAGGGAAAAGGGAATATCCGATAGGACCGTCAGACCGGTTGGTCCCAGTACGGCCAGGGAGTGTTCCAATCCCCGGGTCAGTTGCTGGCGTCGGGCATGGGAGATGCCATCGAGCGAGGCCAATCGGGCGGTCAGAAACAGACCAAACAACCCCTTGGCCAACCGGTCATCGTTTTGTTCCACAAGCTCGCACGCCAGATCAAAGCGAATGGCCCGGAATAAATGCTCCCCCACCATGGCAACGACCACACCCACTGTCATGGTCACCAGGGTGCCGGTCACACCATAACTGACAAAACGATTGAGAACCTGGATGGTGTAAAGCGACACGGCAAGGCCCAGGATATTGATGATGCAGGCGGCCAGGAAAAGTCGCCACACAGCCGCCGGATTGCGTTTCAAACGCAGCAGGATTTCATTCATGTCGCCAACCGCCTTGACGGTTCATCTGTCAAACAGCTCATGCCACCGCAGAGGGTTCATCCGCCTGACGTGTCAAAGAGACAGCATGCAAATCCTCCATACTCTGTCGCCAAACGATGCCAGCACTTTGGAACCGCTTCCACACCAGGGTCCACAGCTCCTGCAATCCGGCCCGTTTTCTGCCATTGCTGCGCACGCTGTAGCGAATGTCATAGGCAGCCACCCAATGACCATTCACGCACTCCACCCCGACAAAAAAGATCACCGGGGTCTGATCGGCATTGTTGACGACGGTCTCTTTCATTTGACCCAGAATCGGTGCAACCATGGCGACCACCTGTTCCGGATCGTAACGAGGATCCAGGAAGAGCCGTGTGCCGGTATTGATCCCGTTGGCCCGGCTGAAATTATGGACTTCCGCTTCGGAAACCTTGCCATTGGGCAGGGAGACCATCTGGCCATCGAATGACTCGATGCGCGTGGTGCGCCAGGTGATATCCACCACCTGACCGGACAAATTGTTGATCTTGATATAATCACCCATGGAAAAAGGCCGTTCGAGATTGAGAACGATGCCGGAAAAGACGTTGGCAATATTGGCCTGGATCGCCAAACCGATGACCATGGCCGTCAAACCGGTCGTGGCCAGCAGACTGGTCAGGGTTTTCCCGAACACGAACGCCACCACCCCGAAAATGGCGAACAGGTAGATACACATGGAGGTGATCAAGCGCACGACATTGGGAATTTTGCGCCCGGTGCGGCGTTCGACAGGCGTCCAGACAAATCTCTCCAGGGAGATGGTGAGAAGGCGGGCCGGAACCAGCCACCAGAGAATGCGATAAACCAGAAGCAACAGGTCAATGTTGGAGGTGGAAAAATTGTTCAGGGCATAGTCCAGGGAGATGTTGCCCACCGACAACAAAAGCAGGGGCCAGCACACGAGCCGCAGACCCAGGCTTTGCATTTTCCAGAATTCCCCCCGATCCTTGCGGTCGAGAAACACCGGCAACATGGCCCCGATGAAAGAAAAAATGGCAATGAAAACGAACAGATCATTGGGAATCAAATCCCGCATTTCAATGCCATCCGGTTTCAGGACAATCCCCAGGTCCAGACGTGAAAACATGGGCGAAGCCTTGCCAAAACCGACAAACTGCGGTGCCCCCTGACTGGTCTGGATTGCATAATCCTGGGAGACCCAGGCCCGTTCGACCACCCAGCCACTCAAGGCCGCCAGTACCCGGGACCGGGTGAGCATATCCACGAGGGGATCGATGCCCGCCTGACCGCTGGAGATGAGGCTCTTCAGGCGACCCAGGGAAAATCCCTCTTCCTTGGCCTGGGAACCTGCCATGGGATTGGTCAGATTGCTGGCCTTGAGATGGGAGGTCAGGGATGCCTGACCGGTCAGGTTCATTCCTAAAACGTCACTGACATACATGAGATTGTTGCGGTTGAGGATGCGGTGCCGGAATACGGCCCCGATCAATTGGGTGCCATAAGCCCTCTCGGCTTTGGAATAATTCAGGAAAAACCGGCCACTGACCCGGTAGGAACGATAGGAAATATCCCCACTCTGTTCTTCCCGTTCCGGTTTTTCCAGTTTGAGAGGCACCACGGCATTGGTGAAGGTGACATCCTGGGGGTCGAACTTGCCGCGCCAGCGAAACCAGATGGTCATATCCAGTTCCGCCACGTTGGCTGAAATATCCAGGGCCGTGATTTTTTCGATGCGGATACCCGTATAGACCACATTGGTCTTGTACATGAAACGGTCATTGACGTAGAGCGCCCGTCCATTGACGATCTCTTCCAGGTAGTTGGAGACACCCTCTTCCCGTATCGGCCACAACTGGGTCATGGCCGCCACCAGGTCCCCCCCGTCATAGACCCCGACCATCGTGGTCGGTGAGGCAATCTGCTTGTTGTTGAAAAAGATGGGACCGGGTGTCCCATCGAAGGCATGATTGGTCGAATCGTGGACAGAGAGCAGGTCGCGCATGTCGGAGCGCACGGCAACCGGCTGATCCGTCTTGTTGACCAGGGATTCCCGAAACGAGGTGACCAGGATTTTTGCCGCATCAAAGGCATAGGCAGAGGCCCAATCGGGTGGAACCTTGAATTTGTCCAGGAATGCGCCACGGAACGACTGGGCGATTTCCCCCGCCGTATCGAACAACAACGGTGTGGTGACCAGCAAGCCGTGCAGGGCGGAATTGACGGTCCCCTCCCCCTTCCAGTAATGCACCAGATGCTCCGTGAAGGAAGTGGTCGCCAGATTCCGCAGTCCTATCACCCGATTGCGCACCCCCGCCTGGCGCAGATTGGCCAGAGTGCGCGCTCCCATGGTCGTATCACCATAATAAAAAATGGCTCCGATCAGCTTTTTTTCCTTTATTTCTGCGCTGATGCGATCCATATCCGCATCCAGGGTGGCCGAGGCCGGATCCAAAGCCCATTGAAACAATACTTTTGTACCGAAACGTTGCATGGTTTCATCGAAAGCCCTGGCGACGGCTTCCCCGGTTGCACCTTGTTCCCGAATGATGGAAACCGTTTTTTCCCCGATGATGTTCCGCACATAGTTGGCAAGAAAGCGGGTTTCCGTCATTTCGTCGTAGGCGGTCTGGAACAACCAAGGGTTGGGGGTCGCACCTTCCTGTTGCCGCATGGCCAGGGAGAGCAGAGGAAGTTTATGTCGGGCATAGACCTCCAGCGCCGGGGTCATGGTCCCCGGCAGCCAATGGCCAATCACCCCGATCACCGAAGGTTGCTTCGCAACTTCCTCGACGGCCTGGCGAACGCGCCCCGGCTCCTCGGCCTCATCCACCTTGACCACCTTCACCTGCCGCTTGTGAATCCCGCCATTGCGGTTGATCTGATCGGCATACAACTGTGCCCCCAGATGCATGGCATTGCCAATCGACGCATCGTTGCCACTCAGCGGTGCCACCACCACCAACTGGACATTGTTTGCATCAGATTTTCTCAAAAAAGTCAGGTAGATGACTACCGACAATAAACAGGCGACCAGAAAGGCTCCTGCCAAAATTTTAATAAACACAGACCGTTTGGATGTTGCCGTGACTTCGACGACCATGCAGCTTGCCTCCTTAACGAAAATTAAATAAACGATTGTAAGCACATACCCTTTATGGATGCAAGCCCAATCTGTAAATATTTTTGTTATTTAATGCAGCGGTTGTCATCTGGCCGTATTATTGGTAGAATTGTTTGTCGTAGAATACTTTTATAATAATAAAGCCGGGCAGGAAAAGTCGCCCCATGAAAGTCTGCCATGCGCGATGTCTGCGGAGATGATATCGACTTCCGTCATTAAAACAATATTTTTCGTTATCCCGGGCGCAAATGGCGGATATCGGAAACGGTGAAACGTCCGTTCATCCCATTTCCCGCTTGTCCTGTTCTGTATAGCTCTGTATCCATTGGATAATTCCTCCCAGGTGATGCAGTTCGAAGGAATACGCAAGCGCCCCACCCAGTTCCAGCCAACGCAATATCTCGAAGCCTCCTTTTCCCTGTCTCTCCGATCCTGCCGAGACTTTTGCAAAATAAGCTTGCCAGACGGAAAAAATTGCGCGATCATTTAACATAAGAGGGAGGGTGCAGCCCGGTACAGCCTGGTTCAGGAGGTGTTTCATGGCGATCAATTTGAGTTCGATCAATTCGTTGGTGGGTCTGAGCTACGGTTCGTTCGGCCAGGGTGCTTCTGCGCTCCGGAGTTCCGCCTCGGCAACCTCACGCTCCTATGGCAGTGCCGCCACGGTCAGTCTGGGCAACTCCTACTCTGCCGCCATCAAATCCTACGGTCAGGCCATCACCAGTACCAACGGTGGTGTCAGTCGCGTTCAGTTGGCCCAGGATGGTCTCAGCAAAATCAGCAGCAATATGGGACGTTTGAAAGAGTTGGCCACCCAGGCGAGCAGTACCACCATCACCCAGGCGGATCGTGACAAGCTCCAGGTCGAGGCTGACAAAATTCAAAAAGAGAATGATTCAATCGTCTCCGGAACCAAGTACGGTTCCGAAAAGCTTCTGGCATCCAAACACAGCAACACGGTGCAAACAGGTGTCAATTCCTGGAACAATACGAGTGTCTCCTTCAAGGATTATTCCAAATCCTTTACCAAGGTAGACCTGAGTACGCAGCAAGGGGCATCCAATGCCTTGGCAACCCTGGACAAAAATATTTCCGCAGCCGACAAGGGCTTTGACGATCTGGGCAAAACGCGCACCAAACTTGAATCGTCTCTGACCGAATTGAACAACGCATCCAGTGCCTTGACCCAGGCCAAGGCCTCGTCTCTGAACCTGGCCGATCAGATGCGTATGGGAAGTTTTTCCCTCGGAACACAAGGTTCCATTGACCCTCTGCGTGCCCTGCAATTGCTCGGCTGAGGGTAACGGAGCCTTGGCCGTGAAGACGGTTTCTGCACGAGCAGGCGTTCAAACTGGTCGGTGGGCATTTGGTCATGAGGACGGTTTCTGCACGAGCAGGCGTTCAAACTGGTCGGCGGGCATGGGGCGTCCCAATAAATACCCCTGAACTTCGTCACAGTCATGGCGTTGCAGAAAGGCAAATTGCTCTTCAGTCTCGACGCCTTCTGCAATTACCCTCAGATCCAGATTATGAGACATGGAAATGATTGCGGAGACGATTGCCGCATCGTCGGAATCTTCGGTCAAATCCCGGACGAAGGATTGGTCAATCTTCAGGGAGCGCAAGGGAAACCGTTTCAAATAACTGAGCGAAGAATATCCGGTCCCGAAGTCGTCCACGGTCATATCGATATTCATCTCCCGCAACAGGGCCATGGTGCGAATGGCCTTGTTCAGATCCACCATGACCATGCTTTCGGTGACTTCCAATTCCAGATTGGCGGGTGGCAGGCCCGTATCCAGCAATATTTTCTGGATGATTTCCGGAATATCATCCAGCATGAACTGGGAAGCGGAGAGGTTGACCGCCACCTTGAGGTCGAACCCCCTGTCGTACCACGCCCTGTCTTGTTGGCAGACCGCACGCAAGATCCACTCTCCCAGGGGAATGATCAGGCCTGTTTCCTCGGCCAGCGGGATGAACTGGGCAGGGGAGACCATACCGATTTCCGGATCCTTCCAGCGCACCAGGGCCTCGGCCCCAACCAGACGACGATTTTCCACCAGGAATTTGGGTTGATAAAACATCGTGAATTCACCATTTTCCACCGCCCGGCGCAATTTTTGTTCAAGTTTCATGCGCTGGTTGGAATCGGTGTCCATGGTCTGTTCGAAGAAACGAAACACACCGCGACCACTTTCCTTGGCCCGATACATGGCCAGATCGGCGTTTTTGGTGAGGGTGTCGAAATCGGTGCCATCGTTCGGAAAGATGGCAATACCGATACTGGCCCCGACATAGGCTTCGTTGACCCCCAGTTTGACAGGTTCCTGGAGCGCATGAATGATGTTGGTTGCGATGGATGCGGCCTGGTTTTCCTTGCCGATGTTGGACAGGATGACCGTAAATTCGTCTCCGCCCAGGCGGGCCACTGTGTCGGATTTACGTACACAATTGGAAATTCGCCGGGAAATTTCCACCAGGAGCTGATCCCCGGCAGCATGCCCCAGGGTATCGTTGACATGCTTGAAGCGGTCCAGATCGATGAAAAAGACGGCCAGCTTGTTGGCATTGCGTTTACATAGTTCGACCTCATGGACCAGACGATCCCGAAACAGCATGCGATTGGGCAGGCTGGTCAGGGGGTCATAATAAGCCAACTGTTCAAGGCGTTGTTCCGTCGCCTTGATCCGGGTGATATCGGAAAAAATTCCCACAAAGTTGAGAGTTCTTCCCCAGGAATCACGCACCGCATTGATGCTGACCCATTTTGGATAGACCGTGCCATCCTTGCGTCGATCCCAGATTTCCCCTTTCCAACTGCCGACCGTCCGCAATTGCTTCCACATTTCCGCATAAAATTCACCATCGTGACGGCCGGATTTACCGATGCTCGGATCGGCACCGATGACTTCTTCACGGTCATAACCGGTAATTTCGGTAAAGGCCGGGTTGACATCGATGATGTTGGCATAACTGTCTGTGATGACGATCCCTTCACTGGCATTTTCAAACACCTTGCCGGCCAGTTGCAGACTGGCCTGGATGCGGGTCCGTTCCTGGATTTCATCCTTGAGGCGTTCGTTGGTCTCCTGCAACTCCCGGGTACGCAGGCGAACCCGGTTTTCCAGTTGCGCATAGGCATCGCGCAGGGCCTTGCTGGCCTGTTTGCGGGCTGTGATGTCGTGCATGATACCGGTAAAGTAGGTCTTGCCGTCTTCCTGGAACGAACCGACCGAAAGTTCCAGAGGAAAAATGCCGCCATCCCGGCATATTCCCTCGACCTCGCGGCTGGTGCCAATGATTTTCTTGACCCGGGAATCCAGATATTTACGAACATATTCATCATGCTGCGATGCATGAGGCTCGGGCATGAGAATGCTGATGTTCTGCCCGATCAAAAAACCTGCCGGGTAACCAAACATGTCATCCACGGACTGATTGGTGGACTGGATGATCCCCTTGTGATCGATGGTGACAATTCCATCGACAGCCGATTGCACGAGTGCCCGCGCCCGGGCTTCACTGGTTTCCAGGGATTTTCTGCTGCGCTGTTCGCGGAGATAGTAGTTGCGAAAACCGAACAGCATGGAAATCATGCCGACCAGGAGTCCCCCGATGATCATGTTCTGGTATTTGTGCTGATGGATGACCCGTGCGCTCAGGATGGCACTCAAATGGTCGGCAAACAGATTGTGACAGGCCATGGATTGGTGAATGGCCTGGGTTCCCTGCCGGTAGAATTCAAGGGGCGTGATCCGGGCGGATTCGGTGACCAGCATGCGGCCTGATTCGAGGAACGCCCGGATATCACTTTCCGCTTTTTGAAAAAAACAGTTTGTTACCTGGGTCATGTCAGGTTTGATGTCGGCAATGAGGCGCTGGAATTTTGTCAGATCATCCAGGCTGAAACGCAATCCTCCCAGTGCCTCCCCGAGACGCAGGCGTTCGGCTGCCGTCGGGGACTCCTTGCCGGCCAGACCGCTGCCGATGCCTCGCACCCGTCCCGCCGCTTCCGCCAAGGCTGGCAGATGATTGACCAGAATGGTTCCCAGAAAATGGCTCTCCGTGAACGGATCCAGAAGCAATTGGGAACGAATGGCCACAAAATCGGAAAATTCATGACTTTTGGCGACGGCCAGGGTATGGGACTGAAATGTTTCCGTGGCAGTGGCAGTCCGGGGATGTTCCAGCAGGCGTTGATTGACATCCTCGATGAATTCAACAAGCTTGTTTTCCAATCCCAAAAACTTTGCTTCCGGGCCGTTTTTCAATCCAGTCAGTTGGGATTTCAGGGCCGCTGATTTTTCCAGAATGTCATCCGCTCCCTCCGGATTGTGTACCAGGCGGATTTGCCACAAACCACGAATCTCCTGGATCAAGCTGGCCGTTTTTTGCAACTGGCGAATCAGGCCAACGCCCATGACCTCCATTTCGGCGGCATGAATTTCCGTCTGGATTTTTCGATGTACCAGAAACATCGATGACAGAATGAAGAGCATCGGCAATAGCGCGACCAAAAATATTTTGGACTTTTCTGTCCGATGACTGTCCAAAACGGTCATGAGAAGTTCCCTCTTTAATGTGAAGAACACAGTTTACCGCGAAACTGGATGCTAAATAATAATCAATTTTTTTGCAAGCATTTCCCGAATTCCTGCCAGGACAATCGCCTTGTGCTGGCATTATGGCTTGCCCACCCCCTTCCCCGTTCATATTGATCTGCGCATGACCTGGCAAATCGTTATAAAAACCTTGGCAAAGCGATGCGGTCTGTTATAGAATCGGCAGGATCCTCTTGTCTGGTCAACACAAAGAGCTTGGCAAACAAGTGTGATCTGTTGTTCGGACCCAGGGCAGAGAGGAGTGAATGATGACCACGATCACCTTCGATACGCTCAAATACGTCAAAACTCTCAAAGCGGCCGGCTTTGACGATAAACAGGCCGAAGGACTGGCCGAAGCCCAGGTCGAAGTGTTCGAAAAAAACCTGGAAGAACTTGCCACCAAACAGGATCTGAAGCAACTCAGGCTGGAAATCGCCGCCGAGATCGCTCCTCTCAAGTGGGGTGTGGCGGTCTGTGTCGCCGGTATCACGGCCATCCTCATCGAATCCGTTTTTCCATAACAATCTTCGTTTCTTCCCACACCGAACACACGAACCCCGGATGCTTCGAAGGTTTGGAAAGACGGTAAAAAAGTTAAAAGCCAAGATTCAAGGAAGTCACGGTCCAGTTGGCAGTTTAAAGACAATGGCCTGACCAGTTGGAAGAATCAAAGGACATTCAGGTTTATCACGGAAATAGTCATCGACGGCTTTTCGGGCACCTGGGCAGCTTTGAAATCCATAATCATCGAAAACGATAATACCGCCTACGTTCAGACGGGGGTAAATAAAAACACAACAATCGATAACAGACTGGTACAAATCAACGTCAATATGCGCAAAGGCAATCTTGATGTCTTTGATATCTGGAAAGGTTTCAGGTATCAGGCCAACATGTATATGGACAAAATTTTGGAAGCCGATAAAATTTTTTACTCGCTCGATAGACGTGTCAGAAAAATCGCCTTTTTCATGCATGTCAATATCTAATACATCCGGTAGTCCTTCAAATGTGTCAAACAAATGGAGATCCTTGATTTTGCAACTCCGAGATAAAACACTTGCCAGTAGAAGGGATGTTCCTCCCTTGTAGACGCCGCACTCTATAAAACTGCCAGAACAATGACATGCCTGTTTGGCGAGCGTCCATAACATGTACAAGCTGTTGACCCCCAACAAGGTCTCTGGTAAAATTTTAGATGAAATCTCCTTGAATTCAACATCCTGTAAGGCAGGGTTAAACAAAGGGAAAGGGCTGTAAAAAGGCAGATAACACTGACTGTCTGGAATATCAGCAAACCTGTCTTTTTTTTGATGTGGCGACAAGCGAATCACCGTATACCCCAGTCTCAACAATATTGAGATGACCATGTTTTTCAATATTTTCATCATACACACTCCTTTTGATGGTGTTCAAATTTTCTCAGAAAAATACCAAGAAAATATGCAATCATTAGAAACTTTCCAGAACCGGAGATGATTATCTTATCTATTATCGATTATCAATTGTCCATGTGTCTCTTTTCTATTAATTTACTCGGAATCAGTTCGTCGGGTCAACCGGGTTTTCCAGTTGCTGCGCAGCGGGTTCGGAAAGCCGAAAAAAGCTTGCAATTTTCAATTTGATACGCTTGAATTTGTTGAAGCTCTTGAAGTGTCCGGTTTTGTCGAAGAACAAATCAAGTGAATGGTCGGTGCATTCAGAAAGGCGCAGGATGACAATTTGCAGGCGTTGCCGGGATAACCTCCTGTTTCGTTGGAAGGCTCTGGATCCATTTTCAAGAGCAGGATATTGTCTTGGTGCTGGGATGCAACGACCGGATCATCCATGACCATGAGAACGATAGCCAGAAGAACGCGCGAATTGATCGCCGGAGTACATATACCCGTGCAACCCGCCGTTCTTCAAAAAATATTGACCTTACTCGACGGCTTTTCCCCCAATCTGGCTGCCCTGGCTGCCGGTATCGGCGAAGATGTGGCTCTTGCCGGGCGCATCCTGCAACGGGCCAACATTGAATCGCGCAAACTGCAACGCTGTGTGGATTCCGTGGAGCAGGGGGTCATGTTGCTGGGATTGCAACGGGTCGGACAGATTGTGGTCGATATGGCCCGGAATCTTCCAAACCGGAATGAAAAAATTCCGGTCCAATGGCCTGCTGACCGTGGCGTGCAGGTGGGACGTATCGCAGCCTGGCTGGCCGGGGTGTTGCCCGACAAGGCTGTCCATTTTCACAACGGACTCCTGCATCCGGTGACTCCAGATACGGCCTATACCCTGGGCCTGTTGCATGACTGCGGCCTGATGGTTCTGATGTATCGTCTGCCCGAATATGCTCCTTTCCATCAGGATGAGATGGCCGCTCATGGCCACCTGCGCGCCAGGGAGGAGTGGCGGCTGTTTGGCACCGATCATGGCCTGGCCGGGGCATGCGTGGCCAAAGGATGGTGCCTGCCGGAAACGTTCTGCCAAGCCATCCAGGATCACAACCAGGAAGGAAGCCTGTTGCAACCAGGCCGCAAGCGTTCCATGCGGCATGCCGCCTCATTGTGTGGTATTCTCAATCTGGCCGAGTGGATCCTGGCCCGCACAACCGGAACTCCCCTCCCCCCTCTGCCGGACGGCACCCTGGCCTTTTTTGGCCTGGAAGCAGAGGATCTGGAAAGCATGGTACAATCGCGACGAGAATCCCCGTGAACACCACACCCAAACCCGGCTATTATGAGCAGATCACCCAGGCACGACTGATTCTGGGGTTGGGGGAAGAGGTGACGCTGGCCGAGATCGAGACCCGCTCCAGGGAGTTGCTCATGCAATGGCACCCGGATCATGCTCAGGGAGATACGGCCTTGTGCCATGAAAAAACCCTGGCCATCCTGGATGCCGTGCAAACAATCAAGACATACTGCGCCAACTATCGCTACTCTTTAAGCCGTGCCGAGGTGGAAAAATACCTCTCCATGGAGGAGTGGTGGCTCAAACGGTTTGGAGAAGGGGTACCGCGTCCCTGATCCGAGGAGAGTTGCTTGTGAAACAGATTCAAAATATTTCCACAACCTGGAAAAAAGCTTGTTGTGTTGCCCTCCTGTTGCTGGGAATTCCGGGAACGGGCGTGACTCAGGAATGGTTTGGTCAATCCGCCGCGTCCCAGGAACAACCTGTACCCTTCCAGGGACAAGGCACGCAATATGCCAACCCCCAGGCTGAACCTGGCCGGTGGGATCGGCGCATCCTCAACAACACGATGCGTAACCGGTCGTCGCTGGGAACCGGCAGCGACCAGACCGTGGCCGGTACCCGTCAGGGATCCCCCCAATGGACCGGCGCAGTTCAGGGTCCACCGCAGGATTCCCGCCAGGGTGCAGATGCTTCATGGTATGCTCAAGGTGCAACCACGGGATCCGTGCCAACCTCCCCTGCCCCATTCACCCCCGGCAACAGCGATTGGTCTCCCCTCACGGACACCGGATTGCTGGGAATTGGCGTGGTGGGCAACGGTCCCGATGGCCTGCGCCGCTACCTGGAAGACCTCAAAAAATGGCTGGCCGTCAACGACACCCAAACCGAAGCCTGGGATGCATTCACCAAGGCCGCAACCGGATTTGTCACCAGCCGGATCAATCCGCTCACCACCATCCCCGATATTCACCTCAACTCGGTGGATTGGGCCAAAAAACGCACAGAAGCTTTCAAGGAGTGGCTGCAACTGCGCGAAGCCGTGGTGACAGCCTATGAAAAACTCCACGCCGTTCTGGATGCCGACCAGAAAGAACACGCCGACCGCCTCTCCGGATTTTTCCGGCAAGGAGGGGGATCTTAAGAGGCTGTCCATTAATCCTCTGATAAAAAAAATATTGGAAAGAAAGATTTAATTGGGGCTCCGCCCCAAACCCCGCCAGGAGGAAGGG
>JADGCO010000011.1 GCA_015228935.1 Magnetococcales bacterium
TCCGGCCTTCAAGGGGGTGTTTGCCCAGTTCAAGGCCGACCTGCCGGTATTCACCTTCATATCCACTCTGTTATACTTGTCGTCTCGATTCTCCTTGTTGCTTTCACTTTCCAATATTTCCAGAATATGCACATCTTCCATGAGCAGTTCGCTCAGAAATCCTTCCAGAATTTCAAAATTGGCCTTGTGGCGCAAAAGACGCTTCAAGGCCCAGTCAAAGCTGATAAATTTACGTTGTTTCATGTTTGGTTCCTTCAGGAACGACATGCGGAATCATGGCCATGGCCTGCCGCTTTGGTAACGGCACCAACTTATGCCTGAAAACGGCCTGCAATACTTCGGCCTGCAATACTCCTCCTCGCGGGGCCAGTATACCTTCCGCCACATCAAAATCCCAACAAAAAAGTCAAGCGATACTGGAGAAAATGATGCAAAGTGAAAAGACTTCCCACGATCAACAGCAGAGCGACGAGACGCGGGTGATTCAGGATCCAGCATAATAAGGCATTCCGTACCTGTTTTGCCAAAGTCCGCAGCCAGGCCATGGAAAAATGCTGATTGGCCCAACGTTCGAATGAACGGAGCAAACTGGGGCGCACCAATAGCAGGGCACCCACGCCCAGGGTGAACAAACCTACCAAACAAAAAAAGATGACCACACTTTCCCAGAACCAGACTTGCACCGCTCCTCCCCGACCGGCCTGGGGAGACAGAATCAACTCTTGACCAAGAAATCCCTTCAGTCGCAATAGAATAAAACCCGAGGTCAAAAAAACAAATCCGCCAAAAAGACGGTGATGGCGATAAAAAATGCGTTCGATGCGGATCGGGTGCGCCAGGGGGCGCAGCAAATCCTTTGCCGGGCGTTGCAGGGAGCGACTGAAGGCAGGCCGCACCAGCAACCAGAATCCCACCAGCATCCCCAGCACGCATCCCCCGATCATCAGGATGCCCAACAGGCGGATCCCCATTACCCCCAGATTGTTCATCTTCGCCCATCCCGAAAAATACGCACCTGACCAACACGACTGCAAGAGATGCCCGACAGGAGGTTCAACCTCCCTCCCCTCTCTGCAACGCTTTGTTCACGTTCAGCCTTTATGCATAGCCGCCGAACCCAGGTCCCACATGGGCATGAAGATGCCCAGGGCCAGAACCAGAACCAGGGCACCGATCACGAGCAGAAGAATCGGTTCGATGGCCGAGGTCAAATTCTGAACATCATACTCCACCTCCCGCTCATAGAATTCTGCCACTTCCTGCATCATTTCGTCCATGGAGCCGGTCTCTTCACCCACCGCCATCATTTGCAGGACGAGCGGCGTGAACAATTCACTGGAAAAGGCGGCCTGGATCATGCTCTCCCCCCGTTCGATACCATTGCGCATTTCAAGGATTTTCATGGCAACATACTCATTGTCCACCGCCTCCCCCACGGCAAAGAGGGTCTGGATGATCGGCAAACCGGAACGGGAACCCATGGCAAAAGCCCGCGCAAAACGAGAGAGGGTAGCCCGGTTGATGATGGTCCCGACAATGGGCATGCGCAACTTGTACCGGTCCCAATGCTTGCGTCCCTCTTTCGAGTTGACATAGTAACGAATGGAAAAGATCAATATTCCCATGCCAAGAAGAATAAAAGCGGCATATTGTTCGGTAAACGCCGAAGCAGATAATAATATTTTGGTGAATACCGGCAGGTCGGCCTTGAACTGGGCAAACACCCCCTTGAAGGCCGGAATCACCTTGTAGGTGACCACAAACATGGCCCCGACAATGGCGATCATGACAAACATGGGATAGCGCAAGGCTCCCTTGATTCTTTTGCGCGTCTCTTTTTCAATCTCCATGTATTGATACAATTGCAGGAACGACTCCTGCATGCGTCCGGTCTCCTCCCCCATGCGGACAATGCGCAGATAGAGTTGATTGAATATTTTCGGATGTTCTGCCATGGCCGCCGAGAGGTCCCGACCCGCCTGCAAATCCTCGATGATCTGCCGCATGGCCCGGGCAAGCCTTTTGTTATGGGTGCCATCCGCCAGGCCCTGAAAGGAGCGTACCAGGGAAACCCCGGATTTGGTCAGGGTATACATTTGCCGGGAAAACAGGATCAAGTCATTGTCACTGGGCCACTCTTCCAGAAAAGAGAGTTGAATCTCCCCGCCTGCTCCCCCTGCGTCCTCTGCAATCTCAATGGGTTCGATGCCTCGATTGAGCAGTTGATCCACCACGGCATCGGCTGACGGAGCCTGGAGCGTTCCCTTGACAACGGCACCGTTGCCGCTGCGACCACTGTAACGAAAATTGGGCATCGATCCGCCTTATGGCAATCCAGATCATCAGATCAAAAGAACATCAAACCGCGTTTTCGACAGCCGCTTCTGCAACCGGGTATGGGGCTTTTTTGACAACCCTCCCCTCTTCCTCTTCATCGTCATCCGGGTCACCGATTTCCGTGGTCAGCCGCATCACCTCTTCCATGGTGGTGACTCCCTTGATGGCATAATTCAGGGCCGCCATGTGCAAGGGGACGTACCCTTTCTGTTTTTTGGCCGCCTCGATGAAGCCGGCCGTATCATCCCGACTCAGGGCCGAAACCAGGGATCCCTTGACCTCCAACATTTCAATCACGGCTATACGCCCGCGGTATCCGGTATTGTTGCATTGGGTACACCCCTGTCCCTTGACCAGCGTCGGCAGGGGGCCACCCTGGACCCCCAGCAACCCCTGCAACAAGACCCGTTCATGTTCTTCAAGTTCGTAGGGTGCCGCACAATCCCGGCACACGCGCCGCACCAGACGCTGGGCCAGGATACAGCGCAACGCCGACGCCACCGCAAAACTCTGTACTCCCATATCCACCAGGCGGATGGCCGTGCTGATGGCATCGTTGGTGTGGAGGGTGGAGAGGACCAGATGGCCGGTCAAGGCCGCACGGATGGCAATCTCCGAGGTCTCCTTGTCCCGCATTTCCCCGACCAGCACCACATCCGGATCCTGCCGCAACACGGTTCGCAACACACTGGCAAAGGTCAAACCAATCTTGGCATGAATCTGCACCTGGTTGATACGGGGCAAACGGTATTCGACCGGATCCTCGACCGTAATGATTTTGCGCCCTGGCTCATTCAGCGCATTGAGCGCCCCATACAGCGTCGTGGTCTTGCCGCTGCCGGTGGGACCCGTCACCAGAATCAAACCGTGGGGCCGATGGATGAAATAGGTGAACCGTTTGAGTAGTTCCTCCTCCATGCCCACCATTTGCAGATTCAGGCTGTCCCCGGTTTGGTCCAGCAACCGCATCACCACCGATTCGCCATCCTGGATCGGCAACGTGGACAAACGTACATCGACACTGCGATCCTTGACGGTCATGTTGAACCGTCCATCCTGCGGCAGACGCTTTTCGGCAATCTCCAAGCCTGCCATCAGTTTGAGCTTCGACACCAGCGCCGGGGCAATCTGTTTCTCCTTGACGATCTGCTCATGCAAAATTCCGTCAATCCGTTGACGAATGCGCAACACATCCTCATCCGGCTCGATGTGAATATCCGAGGCATTGACCTGCAAGGCATCCTCGAAGAGCGATTGGAGAATTTTCACCACCGGAGCATCGACGGCCATCTCCGACTGGACGATCTGATCCAGGCTGAAAGCTGCGGATTTTTGAATCTCCTCGCCCAGGGCCTCGGCATGTTCCTGGATCTCTTCCGTGCGCCGGAAGACCCGATCCATGGTACGCAACAGATCGGTTTCGCTCACCATGGCCAGCCGGGGGGGACGCTTCAACAGCCGGGTCAATTCATCAAAAATAAAAATATCCGTGGGATCGGCCATCCCCACCAGAAGGCCTTCCTTGTTTTCGGCCAGGGCAATGGCCCGGAAACGCCGCGCATGGCTTTCGGGAATTTTCTGGATGATTTCCTGCTGGAATTGAAAATTGCGCAGATCGACGAATGGCAGGTCCAACTGCTTGGAAAGAAATTCCAAAAATTTGGTTTCGCTGAGGATTCCCAGGTAGGCCAGGGTCTGTCCGAGCTTTTTGCCGCTCTTTTTCTGTTCCCCCAGCGCCTTCATCAGTTGCTCTTCGGTGATCATGCCCTGGGCAACCAGGGCATCACCGATCCGCACCTTGCGCCGCTGCTGGGCCAGAAACCGTTGCAGTTTCTCTTCGGTGACAAATTTCAGTTCGAGGAGCGCCTGACCAATCTTGCAATCCTTCTCCTTTTGATAGGACAAGGCCTGCATCAACTGCGCCTCGGAGATGATCTGGTTTTGCACCAGAAGATCGCCGAGACGCAGTTTTTTCTTGGCCTGGGGTTGACCAGCGGTCTGTCCCTGTTGACCTGCTTGTTCCATGGCTTGTCACCCCCTGCGGTGCGCACACCGCAACCCACATCAGAAGCTGTCCATAAACTCTCGTACAAAACAAATCGGGAAGAAAGATTGGCTTCGATCATGACCCTGTCAGTTTGACAGCGCCTGGATCCTCTTGCCGACAAAATTTTTCAGGTTCAACTTGAGTTGACCATTGTCCATGGCATTCTGGTAGGCCTGCAAGGCCGAGGTTTTTTCTTCCACCCCCTCCAGGGAGATGGCCAAACCCATCCACCAGATGGAATTATCCGTATGTTTTGCCAACAATTTTTCGTACAGTTCGATGGCTTTCCAATGGTTTTTATTGCGCTGGTACATGGCGGCGAGCAGGGCCATGAGTTCCTCATCTTCCGCCCCACCCTGGGCCTGGGCATTTTCCAGCACCCCCAGCGCCGATTCCGTCTTGCCGTCCTGGACAAGAATCCGGGCAAACAGCTTGACGAGGCCCGCATCGAAACCCTTGGCCAAGCCTTCGGATAGCAGGGGATAGGCCTCATTGGACCGCCCGGAGGTGAACAGGATCCGGGCCAGAAATTCCCGGGCACGCTGGTTGACCGGATTCAAATCCAGGGCACGCCGGGCAAACTCCTCGGCCCCCTTGAGATCGCCTCCCTGTTCCAACCGTTGCGCCTCTTGATAAAATTTGTCCGATTGCATGCTTTTCCCGGACACACCATCCCCGGCTTTTTGTATCACATCTTTCAGGGGTTTGGGTTTATGCAGGAAGGGATAGGGCTTTTCTGCGCCTGCACCGGTTTCCGTCTGCTTTTCCGAAACCTTGGCCGGTTTGCCCGCCGGCGCGGCATGGTCCGTCAACAATGGATCGGCCTCGGCAGCGACCATGGCCGCTTCGCCCGTCTTGTTGCTGTAATCCTCCAGCACATCAACCGCCGCATCGCTTTTATTGACTTGGACCGGTCCATCCCCTTTTTTGACCAGAACCTCCTCTCCCCCTTTGCTGGCCAAAACCAGCTTTTCTCCCTTGCCCGACATATCACCCGGGCTGTGAGAAGAGTCGATTGTCACCACATAGCCGTCCCGTTTCTCACGCTTGCGGAACTCAATATTGGCTTTTTCGGCATCCCGCAACTCATGGAAGCTGCCAATACGCACTGTCTTGCGCATTTTCCCCGCAGTATTGCCATTGGGCAATTCCAGAATATAGGGATCGTACCCGCGCTTGCGCAGCTCACGCACCAAGTCCCGGGCTGTTTCATCCTCCATGAAAGCCCCTACCTGAATGGCGTAACGATCCTTTTCATCGATATAATTTTTTTGGGACACAACCCGGCTGCCGACTCCAGCCGCTGGTAGGTTGCCTGAAGATTTGTTGGTTTCGGCGGCCCGGGATTTTCCGGATAGGTCACCGCCACTCCCGGAAACGCCAGAAACTTCCGCAACCTCAGGTTCGGCCACAGTTGTTTCAGCCACAGACTGCCGGGGCATGCTTTCCCTGGCCCTGGATGCAACATTTCTGGTTTCCTGCACCTTGGCTTCCGTTACCTTGGCTTCTGCTGCTTTGGCTTCCGTTACCTTGGCTTCTGCTACCTTGGCCTCTTCTACTTTGGCTTCCGTTACCTTGGCCTCTGCTACCCTGGCCTCTGCTACTTTGGCCTCTGCCACTTTGGCCTCTGCCACTTTGGCCTCTGCTACTTTGGCTTCCATTACCTTGGCCTCCCGGCTCTTGTCGGACCGGGTCTTGTTGGTACGCTTCTTCTCATTGTCGGGAGTTGTCTCGTTATCCAGGACGCCAGGCGCAACCGTCCCATCATTGCGCCGGGCAATGAACTTGATGAACGAACGGGACTCCACCGGCAGGACATAGGCCTTGCCCAGTTCGCCACCTTTGAACTGTTTCAAGGCTTTCTTGGCCACTTCCATATCGGTGAACAAACCGAAACAGACACTGTGCCACAGCGCATTATCCACACCCCGTAATCTCAGGATATAGGGAAACTGCCCCTTGTCCCGCAATTTGGCGGCCAGGGATTCCGCAGCACTCCCCTCACGAAATGACCCGGCCTGAATCGCATAAAGGAAAAACGGTTTGCCGTTCTCGCCCCCGGTCGTGGCGGGAGGGTCCACTTCGGTGGCATGGGATTGAGGCGTGGCCGAGAGAACCGGCGGCAGGACATCCACCGATGGATTGCTGACCTTGCCATCCATCTGCACCAGGGGAACCTCTTCCACGGCCTGGGCCACAAACGCCCCCTCCACCCCCTGGGCATCATACATTCCCGAGACTGCTGCCGCTTCCTCCCGACTGCCAAAAGGCCCGGAACGCACGGCAAACATGGGACGATTCAAAAAATCCCGTACCGGAGAAATCCGGCTGGACTCGCGTACTTTGGCCGGCAACCCCGCCTGAAAACGGATCGCCTCTTCCGTGGTAAAAAATACCCCCAGTTGCACCATGAACGGTGCCGGAAACACTTTTCCGGGATCCCGTGCCACGCCGGATACCGGGTTGACTGGCGCGGTGGCATTGCCGGAAGCCAACCGCTTGCCCGCCTTGGCAGATTCGGATTCCTGATCATGATCTCCGGAGACAAAATCGGTATCCGATTCCAGGGATACATCCGCATCTTCGGAGGCATCCACATCAAAGTTGGGGCTGCGGGATTGACTGTCACCTGTCAGGGATCCGTCACCCGGGAAACGTTGTGGTTCCCGTTGGCCTGCCGAGGATTCCTGCCGGATTTTTGGTTCCGCCGACCGGGAGGTATTCCCGGAATGGCCTTGCCAGATCCAGGGTGTCACGGCAAAAGCCGTGGCCAGGGCCATTCCTGCTGCCAACCACAACATTTTCTGGCGACCCGATCCTGATCCCATCCCGACTGGAACCTTGACCATCCCATCGGCCCCGACCTCGCCCAGAGAGTGACCCGGGGCATGCCGAATCTTCTCGAAATCACGCAACATTTGATGAATCAGGCTCACGTTCAGCTCTCCATGCCATCTTGAGGATCATTCCATCTTCAGGACCATCCGGTGCCACCGGGTCCGGATCAAGGGGTCGTCCGATGTTCAAAATTTCCGGTACAGATTCGAGTCATCCCATGTTCAGGACCTTCCGGCGCCGTTGGATCCAGGTGACAAAAAGCGCTATCAGGTCGTACAACCATTTGAAAGAAATATATTTTTTTGGCATCACAGTCGATACACCTTCCGTACTCTGGATGGCCATGCGCATATGCCGGGCATTCACCTGCATCTCTCGACCTTCGGCGGCCATGGCCAGGGCCTTGTTGGCCAGAATATGGACCAGACGCGGTGAACCCCGACTGCCACGGAACAAGGCCTCCAGTGCCCCATCCGCAAACAAATCCTGTCTGGTACACCCTGCGGCCAGCAAACGATGCCTGACGTAGCTCCGCAACCGTTCCGCATCCATGGCCCGCAGGTGGCAGGAAGTGGCGATGCGCTGTTTCAAGGCACGCACTTCCGGCTGTTCCAACCTTTGATCCAGTTCGAGCTGTCCGAGCAGGACCACCTGGACGACTTTTTCCTTCTCTGTTTCCAGATTGGTCATCAGGCGCAGAGCTTCCAGGGTGGAATCGGGCACCGACTGGGCCTCATCGACAAGGATCAGGGCTTTCATGCCGCGTGACCCCATCTGCATCAGTTTTTCGAGCATCCGGTTCAGCAACACCTGGAAGCCCATGCCCGGTTCGGCCTCGACCCCAAACTCGGCTGCCAGTACCTGATTCAAATCTCGTACCGAAAGTAACGGATTCAATAAATAGGCCACTGCATAACGTTTTTCCAAAGTTCCCAGGAGATAGCGCCCCAGCATGGTCTTGCCGGTACCGATATCACCGGTCACTTTGACGATCCCCTCTCCCTCCTCCAAGGCAGCCAGAACCGTCTTGGCCGTCATCAAAAACTCCACATCCTCGAACAGGAACTCGGTATCCGGCGTCAGGGAAAAGGGTGTGGTACGCATTCCAAAATGATTGAGGTAGTTCATCGCCGAACCTCCTCCTTTTATTTGGCCCACCAAAGCGGGCTGTTGGTTTCCATCTTGTCGATACGGTCGGCTGTTTCATCCAGCACACCTGCCCAATCCTGTGACCCTTCGATCACTTGCGGCCGCATCAGGATGACCAGTTCACTCTTGACTGTACTTTTCTTGCTGTTGTTGAAAAGAGATCCGATCAGGGGCAAATCCCCAAGAATGGGAACCTTGCCATCTGTCAGACGTTGCTGTTTTTTCATCAGGCCACCAATCACCACCATTTCGCCGCTCCGGACCCGCACCATGGTGTCCACTTCCCGGGAGCTGCTGAAGGCCAGGGGATAGACGTTCCGGGTTCCCCCATACTCCAGAATCCGGTTTTTTTCCGTCACGGTGGTGATCAAAGGATGGATGTGCAACGTGATCATGCCGTCATCCCCGATCTGCGGTACCACATCCAATGCCACCCCCGAAAAAAAGTTTTGGAACTTGGGGGTCACGGTGGTCCCGGTGGAACCGCTCTGGCTTGTGCTTGTGGATGCCTCCATACTGGTCATGAAATATTCATCCTCACCGACCTTGATCACCGCCTTTTGATTATTCACCGTGGAAACCCGGGGATTCGAGAGAACCTGCACCTTGCCCTGGGTTTGCAACATATTGAGAAATCCGACAAAATCGTGCGCCCGCAAAGCCAGGGCAAAAGGGCCGTCACTGGCAGCCCGGGAGAGGATTCCCGTCTTGCCGTCCACCATGGAGATGCTGGGCGTCGTCGTCGTCGTAAATGTCGAACCATCCGGATTTGTCCCCGTGGTCGTCGAGGTCGGTTGGGTCGTAAACAACTGGAACGGTGATGCCGAACTGCCCGTGGCACTCGTCACCCCCGTCCTGGGTTCGCTGGCCAGAGGCGTTTTTGTGCCAAGTCCACGGTTGATGGCCATCCAGTCCACGCCGAACTCAAACCCGTCACTGAGTTCCACCTCCAATATTTTGGCCTCCAGAATGACCTGACGGCGACTTCTCTGGGCCAATTTGTTCAAGTAGCTTTCAATTTCGCGCAAATCTTCCGGATAGGCCCGTACCATCAACAATCCGGCCTGGCGGTTGATCATGTAGCTCTTGCCGTCCGGGGATGTGGCTACCTGGACTTTTTTCTCCGTCGCAGCACCGGCCCCCGCCGCACCACCACTCCCTGTGGCTCCCGGGGAACTCCCCGCAACATCCCCCGTGGTGCTTCCGGTCTCATCACCCCCTTCAGATGGTTTGGCAGATTGTCCACCGGTAGATGGAGACATTTTCAGGAAAGTCTTCAGGGTCTTTTCCAGCTCCTCCCAAAAATCGGAATCGTTGGTTGTCTTGATGTTGCTCCCGGAAATATCCGATGTCGTCGATGTGCCTCCTCCTGATTGATTCGATGTTTTCGTGGTGCTGGAGACACTTCCGGAACTGACAGAGGTATTGGAAGAGCCTTTGCGCGCCACTGCCAAAATGTCAACTCTGAAAGTCCGGGTCGCCAATCGCCTGGGAAAAATCCGGAAACTGCCCCAGGAATCCCGATGTTCCGGTTCCCGGAAACTGCAATCGAAGCCGTAGATTTCGCAGATGGTATCCACGGCATCCCGCACGGTCACATCCACCAGCGTCAAGGGCAGTGACACGTCCATATCAATCTTCGGATGCACGATCATCGTGTACCGGGTTCCTTCCACCAGGCTCAAAAAAAGATCACGCGCCGGTATCTTGCCTCCCTCGGACATGATCAGGTCGATCCGATGTTCATCGGGGCGAGTCGCCACTTTCTTGGCTTTATCCGCAATGGCGGGTCCTTTCAAGGATGGCAGCAAAGCCTCCAGAACCATCTCGGGCAGGTCCCCCCGGGCAACGGCATCCCTCTTGTGGCGCTCGGCTTTGACGCTCTCCGGCATGATGGTATCGACAGCATCCTTGAATTGGGATTTTTCCCCCTGCTGCATTCCGACGCACGAAACCAGAAGAGAAACACCCACCATCCAAACCAGGACCGGCCTTTTGGCAATGAAACCCACCAATCGATGGCGGTAAACCTTCATCCGACTCACCCTGGCCCAACTTATAGGTCTTTCTGATTGCAACCCTTTGCCAATCCCGCCCCATGGCACCGGTCCCACATCAAAACCGCCAACAGGAACCCAAACCCATGCCGGGATCATCCGGGTTTATGCAAGCAACATTCCAAATAATTTAATAATCCGAACCTGTCACAAGCCGATCTCATCCCGGTCCAGACTCAACCTGTCACAAGCCGATCCATTCCCGGCTCAGGCTCAGGGAGTAGACAGAAAGGGTGACCGTCATGTCAGGATATTGCCCTACCGCATACTCCAGACTGTCCCAGAAGATGACCCATTTCATCCCTTCCAGGGACTTCAAATAACGCACGACATCCAGATAATTTCCCCGCAGGCGAATCTGCATGCCGTGTTTGAATATGGATTCATCGGCAAAATCGTCACTGGCCTCGGAATTGGCATCTTCGGATTTTTTATCGGATTTATCGTTGCTCTTGTCGTCAGATGCTTTGTCTGTCTTGTCAGATGTGTTGGTTGATGATTTATTGGATGATTTATTTGCTGAATTCTTATTGTCAGATGTATTGCCTGATGATTTATTGGATGATTTGTTGGCTGAATTTTTGTCTGTCCCGGCTTTGGTCACGACAGGGACAGCCGGTTCTGCGGCCATCGTGATCAACTGCAAGCCGCTCTCCGACTTGAAAAAATGTCCGAGAATATCCGGCATATCCCGTGGATCAACCATATCCCTCATGGCTGAGGCCAGCTCGGCCTTGATTTTGGTGATTTCATCCAGATATTTTTTCTTGCGTTCCCGGCTTTCCCGGTCCGGATCCTCTTTGCTGCGTCCCAGAACCATGGCCTCTGTCTTGTTAAGAGTGTCAATCTGGCTGCGCGTGGCAACAATTTTTTTTTGGATTTCGGCGCGATTTTTGATCCATGGTTCCAGATACAACGTATCCCACAAAGCACCGATAACCGCCACAAAGATTCCAATCAGGATCACGCGCTCCCGTTTGGTCAGGGCGTTTATTTTGTTGATAATTTTTTCAATCTCATCCTGCATGGCGCTCATTTGATTTTACTCGAAACATCTCCAGAATGATCAATCATTATAAGAAAACTCAACATTTAATCAGCTTGCCTGGTCACGGAAATTCAAAGATATAACTCGCAATTCTTTTATTTTCAGCATAGGTTTAGTAAATTTTTCTCCAGTCACCAACTCATCAGCCCCCCCAACGATAGCCGATGCAACATGTATTGCATCCATGGCAGACAAACCATAACGCGATGCCAGATTTTTGGCCATCGCAACAACAGTGGTATTCCAGGGTATCCACCTGACAGCCAAGGAAATATATTGTTCGTAAAATTCGATTTCACGGGAACGTTTGTAAAACATTGCCTTGGGCATGATTTCCAACCAAAGCGCATCACTCACCAACAGATTTCGATCTGGATCACGCAATACAGCCATGGAAATTTCACGAATCTGGTATTTAGCTGCAAAAGCTGCTATCAGCACATTGGCATCAACGTAGGTCAGAATTTTCATCATCAATCACCCCGCCACGACGATTCTGCACTTCCGCGTTGATTTCATCCCAGTCCATCAATACCATCCCTTCCTTGATGGCTTGTTCACGCAGTGCATCCATTTGATCCCACACATCAGCATGTTTCTGTTTTTCAACAGTATTCTGATCCATAAGTACCATATCCGAAGCTTGACCCCGTTCAGGGTCTACGATCAGTTCAATCCGATGCTGTCCCGGGGTCACACTTCGGGGCAGTCTCAGTGTGACTGTATGGTCCCCATTGACTTGACAATCCATGGTGAACGCCAACATGACCTGATTCTCCACTTGCACTCAACCGATTGATGATGCTGTTTCCAGAGATGAAAAAATGATATCCCGTTCGACGACTTCATGGATATGAAAATATCATTTCAATACGAACAATTCCTGCCTATCTCGAATTGCCGCGCAGATTTTCCTGCATTTTGTTGAACGGACCCCGCATTTCTTTGCCAGCACGTGCCGCTTCTCTGGATGGATCAACTTTTTCCCCCTCCCTGGTTGAAAAATGGTCGCGGCGAATATCCTGCTCGACGCTTTTGATCCGAAACCGCAGCAAAGGTCCCCCCGCACCCGGAGAGGGCAGAGGCACCGGTACCGCACCGGCATCGGTGGCCAAATTTTTCTCGACCTCCTCATACATTTGGAAAAAACCGAAGCGCCGTCCGGCAAGGTTTTTTTGTCTGCCCAGACGGGAAATGTAGACGGGCACCAGATCGGCATTGCGGGCTTTTCCTTCCAGGACCATGCCCTCTCCTCCGGCATAAATGCCGATGCCATCCAACCAGAGACCCTCCACTTTTTCCCGCCCCAAAGCTTCCAGAATGCCGCTGAAACCACGGGTATTGCCGCGCCGGTTTTGTTGCAACAAATCCTCAACGGTCCGCAGACGGTTGCGTTCCCGGCGCAAATTTTTGACTTCGTTGAGCAGGGATTCACTCTCTTTGCGGGGGGGGAATTTTTTGGCCAGATCCAGCATTAAATTGGACTTGGTTTGTTGTTGTCCGGCCAGGACATGCAACAATCCTTCCTCGCGTGCTGCCACCCAGTTCATGATCCCCGACACCACGACCAGAAGCAGAATGAAAAGCAACCCCACCAGCAACATTCCCCGGGCATCCAAAAACTCTTTTTTGATATGGAACCGGGATTGGTAGAGGTTGATCTGTTGGTGACTCATCCTGTTCCCTCCCGGCGCAGGGCCACGCCGATGGCCGGAAGACAGCGTGCCAGATCGATGTCATCCACCTTGGCCTCGATTTCCAGAATTTTATGCAAAGGGAGGTCTTTCAGGCGCATGCCCAGTTTGTCGGCCAGGACCGTATTGAGTCCATGAAACAGGACCGGGAGCGGGGCAATATGGACACTGCTGACGGGGGATTGGCTGAAATGGCTTTCGTAATAATCCAAGGTTCGTTGAATTTCCAGGACAATGGCATCCACCACGGGCGAGGCGGCCAGCTCTGTTTCCCCGGCATCTGCCCGACCGGCCAGGGATTCCAGCAACTGGTCCACACCATAATCCATGTGCCGGGAGAGATACATGACCCCTCCCCGCGTCACCTGCACCAACCCGTCACTGCGCCCCATGTAAAGCAGACCAATACCTTCGGCATCGTCCGGCACCATGGCAGTCAGGTTGCGCAGGGCCAATTCCAGAATGTCGATGGCAACAAGGGTCAAATGATTCATGTGAAACAGGCCGAAACAATCCTTGACCACATTTTCCCGGGCGGCCACCACGTAGATCATTTCCGGTTGGCCGGGACTCCGTTTTTGCGGCAGGTCAAACACATCGACCACGGCTTCCTGGGCCGAATAATCCAGGCGATCCTTGATCCGCCAACGCATGGCCGTGGCCAACTCTGCCCTGGCCACTTGCGGTGCCTCAGCCGGAAACATGGTATATTGGCCGGGAAAGAGCATGCCGGCAAAGCGACCATGGGACATTTCATAGGTTTTCAAGGTTTGACCGAGGGCCAACCTTTCTGTGCTGTCGCTTCCGGATGCCGATGATACAAAAAAACAATTTTTAAGAACAGGGGCCTCCCCCTCGCCCCGCCACACAATTCTGGCCACCCCATAGCCATCCGGGGAGACCGTCAAACCGATCAAGCCTTCCAGGACCTGCTTTTTAAACAATCCCAGAATTTTTCGTTTGAGACGTCGATCAATCAAATTGACACGCCGCCGATTGGCACGCCGCTCCTCCCCCTTGTAACGGTGGCGCAGCAGCCACTCCAGCCAGACAGGTTTTCTCCGGTTGGTGACCTGACGGCGATCCGGCTTCTTTCTTGAAAATTTTTTAAATGGATTCAACACAGTGGCAACATCCCGACACCGGAATTCAACAAAGAACAAACAGTTACACGAGTTACCGAAAAAATTATTCCGATACCATGCACATTGTGTGCCGCGCAAACAAGTGCTACCTTCCCCCGCTGTCGTCCAGGATAAACAGGGAGCATGCACGCCCCCGGGAGAACAATATTAAATGGCTGCCAAAACATACGATTGCTTCACTTTTTTTGATGAATTGGATCTCCTGGAAATCCGTCTGCATCATCTCTGGGAGTATGTTGATTTTTTTGTGCTGGTCGAAGGGGATCATACCTTCCGGGGCCAACCAAAGCCCTTTGTCTATGCAGAAAACAGGTCACGCTTCGCCTGGGCAGAGGCCAAAATCATCCATGTCCGCAAACAGTTCGATATTCGCGGCCTGAATTTTGCCCGCGCAACCAGATTCACGCAAAATGACGACAACTGGCGCATGGAACACAACCAGCGCAACGCCATTCTGGATGGCCTGGGCAGTGCCGCTCCCGAAGATATCATCCTCATCAGTGATGTCGATGAAATTCCATCCCATTTTGTCATGAGGCTTATCCACCGACTGCTCGGAGAGTTTCCCAGGCTTGCCTTCCAGCAGCAGCTCCACCGCTATTTTCTCGACTACAAGATGGTTGCGGACGCCAACAATCAGGAATGTATCAATTCCACCGTCGTCACCCAGCGCCAATATCTTCTGACCCCGGAAGAGGAACGTGCGCAACGGTATAAACTCCCTTTCCTCAAGGATGGTGGTCAGCATTTTTCGTATCTGGGCGGTTTGAACAAGATTGTTCAGAAGCTCGAATCATTTTCGCACAGTGAATACGATACCGATTATTTCAAAGACAAGACTCGCATCCGGCAAAGAATCCTGGCTGGCAAGGCTTTGCACTCGGACCAGGAGCAATTTGTGCGCTATGCGGTCGAGTCCGATCCCCATTATCCGCCGTTCATTATTAAAAATCGCGACAGATACTATCATTTATTTTATTCTGAAGAAAATATTGCATGAAAAAATATCCATAAACTCTCAAATATAACAAATCCGGATGAAAGATTTAATTTTGGCTTCGCCACAAACCCCATCAAAAAAAAGACTTTGTTGGGGCTTCGCCCCAAACCCCATCAGAAAAAAAGACTTTGTTGGGGCTTCGCCCCAAACCCCACCAAGAGGAAGGGCACAGCCCTTCCTCTTGGACCTCCATCCCAGTTTTTCAAACGTTTTTTTTCCATGGGATGGCTGAATTTTTCCTCTTTTTTTATTTTTTCTTTATTTGTTCTTCAATGCCATATCCAGATTCCTCAAAAACCGCTCCCTGCCCAGCCTTTTGATCGGCGATTGCCGGAATATTTCCCTGAATCTCCCCTCCTCCAGCGCCACAAAATCCGCCAATTTCGGTTCCTGCAACTCCGAACGCGGCAAAAAGTCGGTTTTTTGAGTCACCGGAGCAAAACGATTGAAAGGACACACCGCCACACAATTGTCACAGCCATACACGCGATTGCCCAACACCTGTCGTCCCCTCTCAGGAAAGGCTCCCCGAGCTTCGATGGTCATATAGGCCAAGCACTGTCTGGCATCGAGCCTGTACGGTAGCGCTAACGACTGGGTCGGGCAGGCATCCTGGCAACGCCGGCAATCGCCACAATGATCCCGCTCCGGTTCATCCGGCGGCAAAGGCAGCGTCAAAAACAACTCCGCCAACAGCAGCCAGCACCCAAACCGACGGGATACCAAAAGGGTATTTTTTCCCTGCCACCCCAAACCCGCCAGGACCGCCAATGGTTTTTCCATGACCGGAGCCGTGTCCACAAACATTCTGGCCGGCACCGGATGTCCCACCTCTCCTTCCAGCCACTGATGCACTTGATGTAATTGTTTTTTCAGGACCAGATGATAATCCCGATTGCGGGCGCAGGCCGCCACACTCATGGCTTCCGGGTCCTGCAAACTGTCCAGGGGATTGTCTGGCGGACGATAATTGGTACCCACCACCAGGATGGAACCAACCCCATCCAGCATGAGGGCTGGATTCTGGCGTTGTTCCACATGCCGTGCCATCCAGGTCATCTCACCCTGTCTCCCCGCAGCCAACCACTCGGCCAGATAGTGACCATTGGGCGGGGGATTTGGCGGGGCAAAACCGGCCACATCAAACCCGACCAGCAGGGCCTGGCGGCGTAATTTTTCTTTCAGATCCACCCTGTTTATTCTTGTATCCATGTCTGCCTGAACTTCATAATTCTGTTGCCGATCAATGACAAAATATATTGAAATCAAAATGCCCAATCCACCCCATCCACACCCCCACCAACGAGTCAAGAACCTGTTTCACGTGTAACCTTGCAAATGAACCAACAATTCACCTGGACTTGACGTGAACTATGAATCCCCATGATCTCGGCTATAACAAACTGTTTTCACAAGCCCAAATGGTCCAGGACCTGATTAATGGCTTCATCAGGGAAGATTGGACCAAAGGCTTGGACTTTTTTACCCTGGAAAAAGTCAATCCGGTCTACGTCAGCGATGATTTTCGCAAAAGAATTGACGACCTCGTCTGGAAAATCCGCTGGCAGGGTACAGACAGGTGGCTGTACATCTATCTGATCCTGGAACCCCAGTCCACCGTCGATGACCTCATGGCACTGCGCACCGATCTCTATACAAAACTCCTCTATCAGGATCTGCGCCAATCCGGAAAAATTCCGCACGGCCAAAAATTTCCCCCGGTCGCCCCCATCGTGTTGTACAATGGCAAAAGTCGGTGGACAGCCGCCATGGATGTCGCCGACCTGATTGAGGAGTATCCCCCAGGTCTGGAAATCTGCCGCCCCCGGATGCGCTACCTGCTGATCGATGCGCACCACTACCAGAATGATGTATTGAGTTCGATGCACAATGTGGTGGCAGCACTGTTCAGATTGGAAAAAAGCCGCACTTTGGAAGATGTCCGGCAGGTGGTTCATGAATTGGATACCTGGCTGAAAAGTCCAGAACAAAAAGAACTGCGCCGGGCATTTGCCAGTTGGCTGGGGCAAATCCTGCTGCCAAGACTGTCAAAAACAAATCCCGCCATTCCGGAAACCATCCCGGAAATGAACGACCTGAAGGAGGTTCATACCATGTTGGCAGAAACTGCGGAAAGATGGACCAGAGAGTGGAAACAGGAAGGACTCGACGAAGGACTCCAGAAAGGTAATGCCACAGCTCTGCTACGAATCCTGCGCCGTCGTCTCTCCAATCTGCCCACATGGGTTGAACCAAAAGTTCATGCTGCCAATCTGGACACCCTCGATAAGTGGATAGACCGGGCCATCGATGCCCGCACATGGCAGGATGTTTTCGATGACGATGCGGCCAGCGAAATATCCGAATAGACCCCGTTACGTCCGGGCGGCCACCAGAATGTATTGGTAAACCAAAAGGTCTCGAAATTCAAACTCATTGACGTTCCCGGAATAAGTATTCGCTTCAGCTCAATAAAACTTTTTCTTGTATCCATATCCGCATAAACTTCATGATTCTGTTTCTGGCCAACGATAAAATATATTGAAAGCAGGAGAAAAAACAGGATAGAATGGGGCTTATTTTTGTCAACTGCCAAGAAGATCCAGCCCGCACACGATGCCCCTATGGTCTATTCATTCACGCCTAAAATATTCATCAGCTACTGCACCCGCTGCCCACTCTCCGTGCAATTCGGCGACCTGTTGAAAAAACGTCTGGAGGAAAACGGGTTTGAAACTTTTCTGGATCGCTCCTCTCTTGAGGGCGGGGATAATTTTGTCAATCGAATCCGTGAGGCCATTTCTTTTGACTGTCATGGAGGCATTCTGCTTCTCTCCAGGGCGGCAATGAATTCAAACTGGGTTGTCGATGAAGCAGTCCTTTTGATGGCCAGAAAACAATGGGTTAATAAATTAATAATCGTTCCGGCCCTGATTCCTCCGGTCAAATCCGTTGAACAATTTTTTGGCGAACGGAGCCGGCTTTGGCAATTATCCGATCTTCAGGGTGTTGTCGTTGCCCCTGATTGGCTGAAAAATCTGGGTCGATTATTGGGCCACCGGGTGATTTTTTATGCCCTTTCCGTCGTGCGACTGTTGGGGAGTGTTCGCAAGTCTGGCAATGATTCGGTCTTTTTTGGCCAGTTGGACAAACCTGTTGCCAGGATAATCAAGATATTAACGCCATTGAAGTCAATGGATTTTGAGGGGAAAAAGCTGCCTCTTGCCCCCTTCGTGACCCTCAAAAATGCCCAGGGTGTGCAACGTCTGGATCCCCGGGCGCGATTTTTGCCGCTCATTGGACGGGAAAGTGAGTTGCAAGAACTGGACGGCTGGTTGGAGGGAAAAAAACCCATCTCGGTACGGGGAATGATTGGCGATGCCGGGCGCGGCAAGACTCGTCTGGCCATGGAGTTGGTCCAGATCGTACAAAAACAGGGTTGGCATGCCGGGTTTTTGTCAAGTGAGATGTTGGAAAAATTGGTAACACAGGGAGAGAGTGGCTGGTCCCGGCCAACCCTGGCGGTGATTGACGATGCTGCCTCCCATGCAATTCATCCAAAAATGGCTGAAGCAATTGGCCTCTTACCAGATGCAGATTTCAGAAAGCAAGAAAACCATTCCATTACGGATTTTGCTGCTGGAGCGGGTAGCTGAAGAGGTAGCCGGTTGGTGGAAAACGTTGTTGGTGGGTTCTGGCCACTGGGAAGATGCCGATGTGAAAAACCTGTTTGATCCACCCTGGCCAGTACCTTTGGAAATGCTCTCCCCTGAGAAAGGGGAAGAAATAATGACCCGGATGGTGCAACTATCAGGGGCAGAGAAGAAGGAAAATGAGCTGCCTTTTCCCGAGGCTGTGGAATGGCAGCGAGAACCGCTTTTTGCCATGATGGCCGGATATTTGCTGGCAGAAAAAATCCCCTTGCCCAAAACCCGTGCCGCCATGGCCATCACTTTGGCCGGGTGGGAGAGTGGCCGTATTGCCAAGTTTGCGGAAAACCCAAAACAGGGAAGGCTTTTAAAGCATTTGGCTGCCTTTGCCACCTTGTGTGGTGGTTTGGATCAGGCACAACTACGTTCGGTAGCGCTAACAGAAAAGGAGGCCTTGGGTCTCCCTTCGGTGGGAGATCCAGGAACCCTGGCCGACCTATTGCACCAGGCCTTGCCGGGTCCGCACAATGGCGTCGATGCACTACGCCCGGACATCATGGGGGAAGCCTTGATCCTGGTTGCCCTGGGTGGTGACAACCCCGTGGATGCTGCGGCAGCCGTGCAACGCGCCTATACCTTGGCCGATAAAAAATGTATCTCATCCCTGATTCGCTGTGGCCAGGATTTTATTCATGCCGGGTACCAAAAACCCTTCGATTGGCTTGGTGGATTGATTGAGGATCCCAATATTTCCCTGGATATGCTGTGGAGTATTGAACGGGAACTGCCTCCCAACAGCCTTGGCCTGGATACTTTTGCCGCCAAGATTCAGAAGATAATATTGGGTCGCGTCAAATCGTTGATCACAGATGACAAAACCAACGAATCCCTTCTTGTCATGCAAGCACGGGCAGCCAATAACCTGTCAAATTCTTTGGGTAACCTTGGCCAGCGGGAGAGTGCGCTGGAGGCTGTTGAGGAAGTAGTTCGGATTGATCGTGAATTGTCTGAGCATCATCCTGATGCATTTTTGCCTGATTTGGCATCGTCTCTCAACAACCTTTCTGGAAGATTGAGTGACTTTGGTCGGCGCAAGGATGCACTGGCAGCCATTGAGGAAGCGGTTCGGATACGCCGTGAATTGTCTGAGAGTCACCCTGACACATTTTTACCTGATTTGGCATCGTCACTCAACAACCTGTCCGTCTCTCTGAGTGCCCTTGGCCGGCGCGAGGATGCACTGGAGGCAGCTAAGGAATCGGTTCGGATACGCCGCGAACTATCTGAGTATCATCCTGACACATTTTTGCCTGTTTTGGCTTCTTCTCTCAACAACCTGTCTAACAGTTTGAGTGATCTTGGCCGGCACGAAGATGCGCTGGAGGCTATTGAGGAATCGGTTCGGATCTGTCACGAATTGTCTGAGCATCGTCCAGACGCATTTTTGCCTTATTTGGCTAAGTCGCTCAATAACCTGTCCGACAGATTGCACGCCCTTGGCCGGCGCGAAAGAGCGCTAGATGCTATTGAGGAAGCGATCCAGATACGTCGTGCATTGTCGGTACGTCTTCCTGACGCATTCTTGCCCGATTTGGCCATGTCGCTCAACAACCTGTCCATCTTTCTGAGTACCCTTGGTCGGCACGAGGCTGCGCTGGAAGCTATTGAGGAAGCGGTTCAGTTCTATCGTGAATTGTCTGCGCGTTTTCCTGACGCATTTTTGCCTTATTTGGCCCAGTCGCTCAACAATCTATCCCTTACATTGATTGACCTTGGCCGGCGCGAGGATGCGCTAGAAACTGCAGAGGAGGCTGTGATAACCTTGGTACCGAATTTTTTGGATCTGCCGGAGGCTTTTGGGGAAAAGATGGGGATGTATGTGGGTAATTATGAAAAGGTGTTAAAGGAGTTGGATGCTAATCATAAAGAATATATTATGCCAATATTAATAATGGTCAAAAGACTCTTGCTTAATTGAATTGATTGAAGGGACCTGTTTCACGTGTAACCTGCCAATAAAACACTGGTGTGAGTGTAATAATATCCCATGAATCCCCATGATCTCGGCTATACCAAACTGTTTTCACAAGCCCAAATGGTCCAGGACCTGATCAACGGCTTTATCCATGATGAATGGATCAAAGGGCTGGACTTTTCCACCCTGGAAAAAGTCAATCCGGTCTACGTGAGCGATGATTTTCGCAAACGCATCGATGACCTGGTCTGGAAAATCCGCTGGCAGGGTACAGACAGATGGCTGTACATCTATCTGATCCTGGAACCCCAATCCACCGTCGATGACCTCATGGCCCTGCGCACCGATCTCTATACAAAACTCCTCTATCAGGATCTGCGCCAATCCGGAAAAATTCCGCACGGCCAAAAATTTCCCCCGGTCGCCCCCATCGTGTTGTACAATGGCAAAAGTCGGTGGACAGCCGCCATGGATGTCGCCGACCTGATTGAGGAGTATCCCCCAGGTCTGGAAATCTGCCGCCCCCGGATGCGCTACCTGCTGATCGATGCGCACCACTACCAGAATGATGTATTGAGTTCGATGCACAATGTGGTGGCAGCACTGTTCAGATTGGAAAAAAGCCGCACTTTGGAAGATGTCCGGCAGGTGGTTCATGAATTGGATACCTGGCTGAAAAGTCCAGAACAAAAAGAACTGCGCCGGGCATTTGCCAGTTGGCTGGGGCAAATCCTGCTGCCAAGACTGTCAAAAACAAATCCCGCCATTCCGGAAACCATCCCGGAAATGAACGACCTGAAGGAGGTTCATACCATGTTGGCAGAAACCGCTGAAGGATGGACAAGAGAATGGTTGCAGCAAGGACGACAGGAAGGACGACAGGAAGGTAATGCTGCAACGCTGCTGCGAATCCTGCGCCGTCGTCTCGCCAATCTGCCTGCCTGGGTCGAACCAAAAGTTCATGCTGCCAACCTGGAGACCCTGGACAAGTGGATTGATCGGGCCATTGATGCCCGCACATGGCAGGATGTTTTTGATGAGGAGACGTCCGGAGAAATATCCAGATAGACTCCGTTACGTCCCGGCGGCCACCAATATGTATTGGTAAACAAAAAGGTCTCGAAATTCAAACTCATTCAAGCCGGTGATGCACAAGCGTCCATTCGAAAATTCAGCCGGATAGCTGGCAGGGATCCGTCCGGAATATTGTTCGTTGATATTTTCGAAAACACTGACAGGCCGATAACCTGCGGCGACAAGCATGTTGAGCATTTCGCGAATGGTGAAAAATCGCAGATGAGTTCGGTCAAGAATGCCACTCTCGGCGTAGGTCCAATGTCCTTCCACGAGACCATGGAGCATGCCGAAATAGCGCACATTGGGAATGCTGGTGATGAGAACACCCCGGGGTGCCAGAAAAGGCTTCAGACGCAACACAAGCGCCCATGGATCAACAAGATGCTCCAGAACATCCGCACACACAATGGCATCAAACTCCCCCAGTGAAAAATCCAGGGGCATGCTCGTCACGTCACCCGCATGCACAACATCCAGATATTTTCTGGCAAATTGCGCCGCCTCGGGATTGATCTCGACACCCACCACGCGGCTGATGCCTCGATCCTTCAACTCCTTGCCAAGCAGACCAGCCCCACAGCCGACATCCAGGACGTTCTGCGCCGATGCCGGAACACACTGAACCACTTCTGGACGTTCCCGAAAAAAATATTCGCTTACCGTGGGTTCGGATGCCATCTTGAACCACTCCTTCGACCATGGCCGTTCATGCAACGGCTGCACATGAATTCAACAATGGGATCCATCAATCGATCCAACAAGGCTTTCCATCCCTGCCGGGAACACGGCACACCATTCCCCTGCATCGCCGACCGGGCCAGATACGTATTCTCCACAGTCACATTTTACGGAGCAACATTATGCCATTCCAGAAGGTGGCATGGCAGTTGTGGGCAGAATAACAGCATGAAGCTCTGGAGATTCGGCAACAAATCGAAAGATCATTCCGCACAATACGTGCCAATAATTTCAGACGATACGAACAGCAATCCACTGCATGTCAGGGTCCGCAATGACGTCTTGATTCTGCCAATCCTGTGTCACCCATGAATCCCCGCTCCTGAAACAATGTTTGGCCAGTGCAATCGCATTTGAAATCCGGCCATTGATCAGACAGGTTTTACACGCCGTGGAATATTGTACAGTCTCAAACTGTCCTGGAATCGCGGGCATCCTCCCTGCCATTTGCGGACCGGATGCCCGCGCTTCCAGGCAAATTCAGAGGTCAACCAACACAAGGAGTCACAATCGCTACCTGAAAGAAATTTGGAATTCAAATGCGATTGCCCAGATGTCAGGCAAAGGGGTTTGAGAAGTCGCGCCGGCTCTGGTAACGTGACGGGTTCACGCGAGTTGACGGCTGGCCCGACACTCGCTCCAGACCTTCAGCACGAGGAGTCATCCCATGGCAGACACCGAAGGGACCCAGGATATCCACGACTACCATCTCGATATTCCGGTCAAAAACCGCCCCTTTCATCTCAAAGGATGCCACGCCCTGGATTGGGGCATGCAAAACCGGCTGGCCAATATTTTTGATGCGGTCTCCGGAAAAACCGTCATGCTGGCCGTGGACCATGGCTATTTCATGGGACCCACCACCGGTCTGGAGCGGATGGATGTCAATATTGTCCCGTTGCTGGCCCATGCCGACACCCTCATGTGTACCCGTGGCATCCTGCGCAGTACCATGCCCTCGACCTTCAGCCGGGGCGTCGTGTTGCGCGCCAGCGGCGGCCCGAGCATCCTCAAGGAACTCTCCAACGAAGAGATTGCCATGAATATCGAGGATGCCCTGCGCCTGAATGCCTCGGCAGTGGCCGTCCAGGTGTTCATCGGCGGCGAATTTGAAACCCGCTCCGTCCACAACATGACCCGCCTCGTCGATGTGGGCAATCGCTATGGCATGCCCGTCCTGGGCGTCACCGCCGTGGGCAAGGAGATGGTCCGGGATGCCAAATACATGCGCCTGGCCAGCCGGATTTGCGCCGAACTGGGAGCGAGCTACGTCAAAACCTACTATGTGGCCGAAGGGTTCGAAACCGTCACCGCCTCCTGCCCGGTGCCCATCGTCATCGCCGGTGGCAAAAAACAACCGGAACTCGATGCCCTGCGCATGGCCTACAATGCCATCCAGCAAGGTGCCGCCGGCGTGGACATGGGACGCAATATTTTCCAGGCCGACGCCCCCACCGCCATGATCCTGGCCGTGCGCAAAGTGGTCCATGAAGGAATCAGACCGGAAGAAGCCTTCAATTATTATAACTCGCTGAAGGCCAAAGGCTGATCCAGCCTGGCCTGCCGTCCCATCAAGGAAGAAACATGGACAATCGCTGGTCGGAACAGGAAGCGGCAGAGTGCCGGCACACATGGGGTTCACGCTGGGGTGAACCCCTCGCCTTGCGTACCTATGCCAGTCGTCTGCTGGGACAAAATGAGCAGCTCGTTCTCCACGGAGGCGGCAACACCTCGGTCAAAACCACCCTGCCGGATCTGTTGGGGCAGGAAAGGCCGGTCCTGTTCGTCAAGGGATCCGGCCTGGATCTGGCCACCATCTCCCCGGCAGGTCATGTCGGGCTGAAACTGGCATTTCTCCAGCAATTGCGCCAGTTGCCGGCCCTGGCAGATGGTGCCATGCTCAATGTCCTGCGCACCCATGCCCTGGATGCCGATGCGCCGGCTCCTTCCATCGAGGCCTTGTTGCACGCCTTTTTGCCCCCCAGATATATCGACCACACCCACGCCGATGCCATCCTGGCCCTGACCAATCGAACCGATGCGCTCCAGGCCATTCAGGCCGCCCTGGGAGATGCCGTCATCATCCTCCCCTATGTGCATCCGGGTTTTGCGCTGGCCAAGGCCGCAGATGCCGCCTTTGCCGCCCACCCCGGCAAACGGGGCATGATCCTGATGCACCATGGCCTGCTCACCTGGGGTGCAACCGCCGCAGAGTCCTACCAGGCCACCATCGATCTCGTCACCCGGGCCGAAATCTGGCTGGAAAAACAACGCCAAAAACCACTCTGCCCAATCCCTGCAAACCCCCTGGATTCCCGTGAGCGCTATCGGGAAATCGCCCCACGATTGCGGGGTTTGCTGGCCCGCCCGTCCGGCAATCCCGATCAACCCCATCGGCGGGTCATTCTGCGGGTCCAGAACGACCAGTCAACCCTGGAATTATTGCAGGTGCCGCATGCCCGGGAAATCGCCCTGACCCCGCCCCTGACCACCGATCACCTGATCCGCACCAAATCCCTCCCCCTGTGGTGCCCGGATCCTGCCGATCTGGTAGCCGGGATTGCGGCCTACACCGAGGCCTATACAGCCTATTGGCAACGCCATGCCGCACGCGCCGCACCCGGGACCGAGCCATTTGATCCATTGCCCCGGGTGATTCTCATGCCCCAGGTGGGCGTCGTCTGCGTGGGGGGCGATGCCCGGGAAGCCGATATCGCCCGGGAAATTACCCTTCACACCCTGGCCGTGAAACATCTGGTGGCCGCCGGTGGAACCTATGCCGGATTGCCGGAAGATGCCCTCTTCGACATGGAGTACGAACCCCGGCAACTCGCCAAGTTGCAACAACATCAACCCCTCCCCCTGACCCGTACCGTGGCCCTGGTGACCGGGGCTGCCGGGGCCATCGGCTCGGGAATCTGTCGGGTTCTTCTGGAACAGGGTGCCCATGTGGCCGCCACCGATCTGCCTGGCGACCATCTGGACTCACTGGTGCGACTGTTGGCTCCGGAGTTTGCCGGGCGCATCGTGGGCGTGCCCATGGATGTCACGGATCCGGCGGGAGTCCGGGCCGCCTTTGCCACGATCAGTGAAACCTGGGGCGGGGTCGATCTCGTCGTGATCAACGCCGGTCTGGCCCATGTGGCACCGCTCGCCAAAATGGATCCAGAAGATTTTCGCCGGGTGGCCCGGGTCAATATCGAGGGGACCCTCAACCTGCTGACCGCCACGTCTCAGCACATGAAGCAGCAAGGGACGGGCGGCGATATCATCCTGATCTCCACCAAGAATGTGTTTGCCCCCGGGGCGCAGTTCGGGGCCTACAGCGCCACCAAGGCCGCATCCCATCAACTGGCCCGGGTGGCCACTCTGGAACTGGCAGAACTGGGCATTCGAGTCAACATGGTCTCGCCCGATGCGGTTTTTGCGGACGGCGAGCGACGTTCCGGCCTGTGGGCCACCGTCGGCCCGGATCGCATGCGTGCCCGGGGACTTGACGAGCAGGGTCTCGAAGAGTATTACCGCAGCCGCAATCTGTTGAAGGCCCGCATTACCGCGACTCATGTCGGGCGGGCCGTCCTGTTTCTGGCTACCCGTCAGACCCCCACCACCGGTGCGACCATACCCGTGGACGGGGGGTTGCCTGACGCCACCCCACGCTGATTGCCACCCATGCAGCCAAAACACCCCCGTGCGCGGGAGTTTATCCAGAAGGGCCTGTTCAACGACCTGACCGCCTTTTCCCAGTTGGAGGACCGCATCAGCGTTCTGGTGGATCCCTGGGCACAGCAGGCGGCTTTCGAGGTGTTTGCCGAGGCCTATCTGGCCACCCGCCGCCTGGTCCTGGTCAAGGAAATCCAGCCGCGCCTGCCGGTGGAACCGGGACCGCCCGGACCGGACGGCTGCATCGATACACCCTGGGGCGACCGGGTGGGGTATCGGGTCATCTTTCGTGCCGACCGCAAGCCTCCCCAACGCAAGGATCTGGCCTTTTTTCTGGAAGAGACCCCCGAGGCCTGGTGGCAACGGCTCCTGATCTGCAATGGACCGGCGGAGCTGCCCACTGCCCTGAACAACCGGCCCGATTTCTGGCGCATTGCCCGCCCGGATCTGGAACGCCTGGCTGGCGAGGATTTCCAGACCCTGCGCCGCTGGTTCATGGGGGGCGGGCTGCCGACCGACCGGGAAATCATCCCGCTCCACCAGGAACGCATTCTGGTCCAGGTTGCCGAAGCCAAAGCCACCCAGGAAAAAAATACCCTCATCCTGCCGGGCATTGCGGAAGAAGGTTCCCTGCTCCGGCGTCTCTGTCTGCAAAACAGCGGGACCGAACTGGTCCTGGTACTCGTGCGAACCCTGGCCCGCCTGCGGGCGATCATCCGCACCTGGCAGGAGCAGGGCGAGTGGTCCACACTCTCGGTTCTGGTGGCCTGCCAGGAGCCCCTGACCACCCGGTTGCCCGACCATCCCCTGTTGCGCCATACGGATCTGGATTTTCCCTTGTTGGACAAGCCGGAAACCTTGCGCCGCTTTCTGGGGTGGCGTTTCCATGGCACCCGGGTGCTGCTGACGACGCATGGTTCTCTGCCCCTGGTTCGCGAGGCCCTGGCGGGCCTGCCCCCGGCGGAACTGGCCATTGTCGAGGATGCCTGGAACGTGGCCTCGCAGCCGGAAACAACCGCCTGGGATCTGCCTGCCACCAAGCGCCTGTTCCTGGCCCCGCTTCCCAGCCGACACGATCCGGACCGTATGGATCGGGACGGCGAGTCACGCCGTCTCTTTACCCTGGAGGATGCCAGTCGTTTCGGTCGCCTTCTGGAGCCGCTCGCCGCCAATCCCCCCCCCCGGGAAGAGGGATGGCGGGCCATCAAGGTCGTGCTGGTCGGTCTGGCCGATCCATTTTCGCCCTGGGGCGATCTGCAACGGGCCTTGGCGGTCTGTGGCGTGCGCAAGGTGTTGACGTTTCATGATTCCCTGGAAGATGCCCGCGGATTTGCACGCTTGATCGGCGGGGACTCCGGCTGGCAGAGTCTCTACATCGACGCCACCATGTCCGAAGCCTTGCAACAACGCATTCTGACCAGTTTTCGGGAAGCCGGCGGCTCGACTCTCCTGGCCAGTCATCGCGCCATGATTGCCGGTTTGGGAATTCCAGCGGCAGACGCGGCGGTCTTTTTTCCATCGGTGCGCAAGGATGCCTGGGAAACCTGGAGTGCGGTCTGGGGGGCTTTCCGGACCCCGGATCCCGGCAGGAGTACGCCCGGTTGGCTGTTGTTGCCGGTGGTATCGGGTCCCTCGCTGGCCGAGGGCATCACTGCCGATACCATGCCCGGTTTCTGGCGAATTCTGGAAACCATCCGCGATGTGGATGTCCATTTGCGGCGGCGGTTGCGGCAGGCCAGAATCCAATTGGGCCGCACCGGGACCTGGGATCAGACCACTCTCATGGAACGCATCGGTCGCATCGATCCCGGCGGCGTTCCCGGCGATCTGACACCGGAACTGGCCGACATTCTGATGCGCCGTCTCACGACGCTCTGGGATCAACATTATGGTGCCCTGCTCGGTCTCAGGGAACAGCATGGCGACCTTACCGGAGAGTATCGTTTTGACGCCGATTTGCAGCAGTGGATCAAAAATCAACGCCTGCTCCGCAAAAAAAACGCCTTGTCTCCGGAACGCATGCAACTCCTCGACGGGCTAGGTTTCATCTGGGATCCGGAGCGGGCACGCTGGGAGCAGATGCGTCAACGTTTGCTGGCTTACAAGGAGCGTCGGGGCGATGCCAACGTGCCCCAGGTGTTGGCCGAAGACCCGGAACTGGCCCGCTGGGCACTTGAGCAACGCAAAAACTGGAAGAGCCAAACCCTGGAACCGGATCGGATCGCCAGCCTGGATCTGCTTGGTTTTGTCTGGGATCCAGAGGCGGCGCATTGGGCTGAGATGCGGGAACATTTGATGCGTTTCCGGGAACAAACCGGTCATGCCGATGTCCCGATTCCCTGCCCCGAAGACCCTGCCCTGGCGGTCTGGGTGACAGAGGTCCGTCGCAAGTGGCGCAAACATGAATTGACTGCCGAGGCTTTGGCGGATTTGACCGCTCTCGGCTTCATCTGGGATCCCGAGGAGGTGGCCTGGGAAGGGATGCTCGCCCATTTGGCCGCCTGGCGGGCCACTGCCGGGCATGCCCGCATCACCGATCCTTTTCCGGCGGATCTGCCTCTTGGTCGCTGGGCCGAAGAGCAGCGGCGTGCCCTGCGCAAGGGGCGTCTGACCGATTCCCGCCGCCAGCGTCTCGATAAACTTGAGTTTGTCTGGGATCTGGAAGCCGATGCCTGGGAAACCCTGTTTCGCACCCTGCAACGGTCGTTGCCGACCGAGGGTCCTTTTCCGTCCACCTGGCCGGGTCAGCCGGAACTGGCCGACTGGATTGCCCGGCAATGCCGCATGTGGAAAAGCGGGCGTCTGGATCCCACCCGGCAAGCCCGGTTGGACTCCCTGGGCATCATCTGGGATCCCGAGCGGCGGGAGTGGGAGAACCAGTTTGTCGAACTGGAGCGTTTTCGCAATCAATTTGGACATGTTCATGTGCCCAGGGAGTCTCCCGAGGCCCCGGATCTTGGCCCCTGGCTTGTGGAGCAACGCAAAAAGCAGGCCCTTGGACGCCTGGAGGCAGAACGGGCGGAGCGTCTGACGGCCCTGGGCATTCTCTGGAATCAAGAGGAAGGCGAATGGGAAGGCATGTTTGCCACCCTGCAACAATTCCAGAAGATGCGCAACCATTGTGTGGTTCCCAAGGATTGGCCGGACAATCCCGCCCTGGCGCGTTGGGTGGCGCAGCAGCGCCTGAGCAACCGCCGCGAGCAACTGGCCCCCGAGCGGATACAACGTCTGGATGATCTGGGATTCACCTGGGATTCGCGGGAAATATTATGGGAAGAAATGTTTGCCTTGTTGATGCTCTATCGTGAAAAGCACAACGATTGCAACGTTCCGGATCCCTGGACGGAAAATCCCGATCTGGCCTGGTGGGTCGGGGCGCAGCGCAAGGCGTATCAAAATGGCAATCTCAATCCCAAATGGATTGCGCGTCTCAATGCCGTGGGCTTCATCTGGGACATGCAAGAGGCCTTGTGGCGGGAAATGTATGTAGCGCTAACAACATTTCACCGGCGATTCGGCCATTGCCTCGTCCCACGCAGTTGGGCGGAAAATCCCAAACTCGCCAGTTGGGTCACCGCCCAGCGTCAGGCCTACAAAGGCAACCTCCTGCCACAAGAACATATTGCCCTTCTCGACCCCTTGGGGTTCATCTGGGATCCCCAGCAAGTGGTCCAGGAAGAGTTGTTCCTGGCCCTGCAAGCCTATAAACAACGTTTTGGCAATTGCGACGTGCCAGTGGAATGGCCGGAAAATCCCCAACTGGGACTTTGGGTGACCAGCCAACGCCAACGACGTGCCAAAGGAGACCTGGAGCCAGAACGGATCAAACGTCTGGAAGAGATGGGTTTCAAGTGGGAATAATGAAACTCATGAGTTGAAAAATTGGATAAAAATTTTTTATTGGGGCTCCGCCCCAAACCCCGCCAGGGGGAAGGGCGCAGCCCTTCCCCCTGGACCCCCTTCCCAGTCTTTCATTTGTTTTTTTTAATTAATTTGATATTGATTTTCTTCTGTGGAGGTTTTCCTTGGACTTCTTTTCCGAACTGCGCCACATCGTCAGCATCAATTCCCACACAACCAACAAAGCCGGCGTGGACGCCGTCGGAGCCTTCTTCCAACCCCACCTGGAATCCCTGGGTTTTACCACCCACATCCACCACCGAACCCTGATCGGCCACCACTGGCACTACCGCGCCCCCACCACCTCCGGCCAAAAAATCCTCCTCCTGGGGCATCTGGATACCGTCTCCCCCCCCGACTTCCCAACCAGCTTTCGCATGGATGACGAGTGGGTCCACGGTCCCGGTGTCTGCGACATGAAAGGCGGTTTGCTCGTGGCCCTGCAAGCCTTGCGCAATCTCCATCACTTGCAAGGCACCATCCACAACATTGATATTCTGCTCGTCGCCGACGAAGAAACCGGCAGCGACGACTCCCGTTTCCTGACCCAACAAATCGCTCCGGAATACGCCCTCTGCCTCGTCTTTGAAGCCGCCGGCAAACACGGTGAAATTGTGACCGGACGCAAGGGAGTCGGCACCTTCACCCTGCACATTGCAGGCGTGGCGGCCCATGCCGGCAACGATTATGCTTCGGGCGTTTGCGCTAACACAATTGCCGCCTATACTTTGCTCGCCCTCGCCAACCTGGCCAACCCACAGCAACAAACCACCCTCAATATCGGCCACATGACAGGCGGCATCGGCGTCAATACCATCAGCCCCTTTGCCACCCTTATGTTTGAACTCCGCTATGCCAGCCAAGCCGAAAAACAGCGCGTCCTGCAAGCCGTGGATCACCTCGTTGCCAACCCACCCCTCCCGGGCGGCAAACTCACCCTGACAGGCGGTATTCAACGCGAATTGTTCGAACCCGATGCCCGCCAAAACGCCCTATTGGCCACCTTGCGCACCATCACCGGCGATCCCCTGCCCACCGAATTCCGGGGCGGCGTCAGCGATGCCAACCTGACCCACGCCGCCGGCTTGATCAGCCTGGACGGCTTCGGTCCCTTTGGCGAATGGGATCACACCCCCCGCGAACGCGCCCTGCAAGCAAGCTTCCACCAACGCATCAACCTGGTCACCCGCATTCTGAAACATCATCAATTGCATGGGTGCCGACTGGCCTGCTGAGAAAAAATTTCCGCTCAAACCGATCCATGGCATCCCATCGCACAATGCCCAATTCATCATCGCGTAGTGCCAACCGCCCCTTCCCCCTTGCTGTGCCGTGGAAGTGATCAAGCTCCGGTTATGGCGATGCATTGAGTATCAAACGAAATTTCCCCCAAATCAGGATTTGGTTGTGGTATACTGGTCCAGTCATCAATTGCACTTGGAGAAACGGACATGGCCACAGTCACCTTTGACACTTTGGGACTGGTTGATCGTCTCAAAGCTGCCGGCTTCCAGCCTGCACAGGCGAAGGAGGTGATTCGCGTTATTGCCAAAGCACAGGATGAACTCATCACCAAGCGCGATTTGCAGATCGAGTTGGCCCCCCTCAAGTGGGGCATGGCAATCACAGTCGGCGGAATCGTCACGATCATCCTCAAATCCTTCTTCCCACACTGAATCATCCATGTCGCATATCCCCTCCGGCCTTGATCATCTCTTCGGCCACCCTATGCCCGGATCCGAATAATAACGAACACACAATATTGAAAATAAACATGAATCTTGTGATTCGCCCAATCCACCCGACCATGCTGGTCGAATGGATGATCAAGGCTGCTCAGCCAAGTCCTGTTCTGGATCCCGTTGGTTCACAACGTCAAAATCTGGCCGAAATGAACTGCGAAAGTTGAGATTATATTAATATACTCTTTCAATTTAATGAAAACATTTTTATTCAGGCGCAGACATAGAGTGACCGAAAGGATGATCAAGGCTGTTATTTAATCACCAATACGTACAAGCAATCCCGCATTATACCCTGGCAAAACATCGCTCCATTGAGAAATCAATGTATTATTGATAGCTCCATCACTATTTCCGGAACGTAAAATAGGAATAATATTCTTTCTCCCACTTTCATTACTTAAAGCTCCATCCGTAGACTCTGGTTGAAGAAATCTAAAATCCTCTGACATTACCATAATGGTTAATGATCTGATAACATCCTGTCCAGTTGGATAGAAAAAATCAATCTGATTTGAACGAACATCTTGGAACAAGCCATGTCCACTTCTATGATCAACAAAAGGATAATCATACCTATATCTTGCCCTAGTAACGAAAGAACGTTTTTCTCCTTTTTTGATTCCAAATTTAACTGAATATTTTATCTGATGTTGGCTCTTATGACTTACTGGAGACTGAAAATCTTCTTTTTCGGAACCGGCAAGATATGAAATTACCGCTTTTGATTCTTCAGAATGAAACTCCTCTGTAAACATCCCATCATCCTCCCCAAAATCTTTCATAGCAATAATACTATAAAATATATTAAAGTTAGCATAAATAATATTGTCACCCTTCGTTAACTGTACCTGCATTATCACGCTATCCATAATATAATCCGAATTTTTATTAATAATTTTCCACTCTTTAATAAATTTTTTCTGAGATTCTGTAATAAGCAAATTGCTATCTATGGACGCTTCATCATAAAAAAATATCAAACTAAGAATAGATACGCAAATCATAACTATCGTGACTATTAATATAACTCTTATCAACGGATTATAATGACCAACCAATCCCACGATTTTCTCAAAAGCTTCCATATATTTCCTCCCGCTGTATAATTCATACTTAACCTAAAACAACATAAAATAAAGATCATATTTATTAACTCAATAATCAAACCTCCCCTTGTTTGGTTACTATTGGCATGTTGGAAGATTGGGGTATATTACACATCAAACCATTCACGATTCAATTTATGAATCCAAGCATTTGAGACTAATAAGGTAAACTTAATCTAAACATTTTGTCAATACAATTTTTTATTACATATATTAAGTTATATGCTTTAAAATCGAAACAATACAAAGAATTTTAAATTTTAAACTACAATAAACAGGTCCAAGACATGCATCCCCATTTAAACAACCCTTTTTTCTCTCCGCAACCCGGCTGGTCTCTCCCCTGCCTTCGTGGGTATACCACGTTCACGCCACCCACCCGGTTGGCTCAACCCCGGCTGAGGAGAGAATTTGGCAGCGAACCGAGAAGGTTGACAGTCATCCATGCCAAGCTTGTTTGAGATTCGCCTGATTTTTTTGGTTGCAGGATCCGACCCTGAATTGCTATATATAATCATGCCTTACGAAATCATCATCCGTCGAGAAGCCAAACGAAAATTGCAATGTCTTTCTGCAAGGGACAGGTCGCGTATCACAGATAAAATCATGCAACCTGGCCAAGACCCGGATTCTTCGTTGCTGGAGTCAAGCCTTTGATTGGTTCCATTTATGGCGTTTGCGTGCAGGAGAGTGGCGCGTTATCCAGGATCGGCAGGATGATCTCCAAATCGTTGCGGTGAAACGGATTCGGTCCCGGGGAGATGTCTATAAATGAACTTGCAAATCATTAAGGGATTGGATGGCAAGGATGAATATGTCCTTTTGCCAATCGAGGTCTTCAAGGCCCTGCGGGACCAGATTGAAGACGAAGTATTGGGATTTAATATTCAAAACAATCAAGAAGATGCATATGAGCCGTTCATCCCCGAGGATTATGTCCAAAACCCGGTGGCTCTGGCACGAATGAAGGCAGGCAGGTAGGCGTATCCTTGATTTGTTTGAAAAATAATATTTGATACCAGAGCAGATCACGACACAGAATAACAAACAGGTCCAAGGCATGCGTCCCCATTTGAACGAAAATTTTTTTCTCTCCGCAACCCGGCTGGTCTCTCCCCTGCCTTTGTGGGAATACCATGTCCACTCCACCCATTCAGATGGCTCGGCCCCGGCTGCGGAGGTGGTTCGGCATGCTGTGAACTTGGGCATCGAACGGCTGATTTTTACGGAACATACCGAGGAGGAACTGGTTGGAGGCGGGGATTGGTTTTCCCGTTATGTCGATGAAATCCGCCACCTGCAAGAACTTTGGGCCGGCAAGATTGATATCCGTCTCGGGTTGGAGGTGCCGGTCATGGATTTTGCGGGTTCCATGGATCTGACGGAATCCATGCTGCGCGAAGCAGACTTTATTTTGGGGGCGGTTCACGCTTTTCCGGAGGGAGATTGGCGCTCCGGTTATCGCAATCCCACCCAGGCCGTCGATGTCGAATTTCGCGCCACCATGGGGCTTTTGGACAATCCCCTGGTGGATGCCATCGCCCATCCGGGCGGGGTCTGCAACCGTTATATCACGCAATTTCCGATGGATTTATTCGCAACCATCGTGGCCCGCGCCACCGAACGCAATATTGCCGTGGAACTCAACCCGGCCTACCACGAGCCGATGGCACCTTATCTGGATATCTGCCGTCGCCACGGGGCGCTCATCTCCCCGGGGGCCAATGCCCATGATCCGGAACAAATCGGGGATGCGATCCGGGTGTTGGAAATGACATTAAAAACAAATCCTTGATTATCATTTTAACCATGACTCTTTCCTGTATAAATAATCCCCAAAAGGAATTATAATGACAACAAAGCCAGGAGATAAACCAACCCGGTCAGTGCCAACTTCCGTCAGTAATGATTCCTTCAAAAATGGCTGGGAAAAAAAACAATCCCCCGTTAGATTGCCTGTTCCACCACCATCTCCTCCTCCACCTTCTCCTCCAAAAAAGAAGGGGTAAGAAAACATGCCAACCGAAATCAACACACATGAGCAATCGTTCTTGGTAGAGAGATGGGATGGTTTTGGCTTTGATCTTCGTACATCCGTCCGCTATCACCAAAGACGCATGATGTTTTTTGATCGCTGGAATTCTGTCACCAATGCCGTTGTTCTCTTTTCTGGATCCAGTGCAGTCATCAATTTATTGACAGAATCGTTCAGTCAGAAAGTGGCCATCATCGTTTTCGGAGGAATCGTCTCCATCTTTGCCCTTCTTGACCTGGTCGTCGGAACGGCTCGCATGGCACGCACCCATGAAATTTTGTATCGTCAGTACATTGACCTGGAATGCCAATGGACCGCGATTCATGCACCAACCATGGATGAACTTTTAAAACTGCAAAGTGATAAACTGCGGCTGGAACAAGGCGAACCTCCACCGTTGATCACATTGAGCGAACTTTGCTGGAATGATACGGCCCGGTCCATGGGAAGAGACTGGCGAATTGTCGGCATTACCCGTATGCAGAAACTGTTTGCCAATTTATGGAGCTTTGAAGACCCGTCTCACCAAAGAAAGCACCTCCAGGGTCCCGCATCCGTATCCTGAACGGTCGGATCAATCAAAATCGCCTTTGGCCATACGGAAAAATTGACCCGGGTTCAATCCTTCTCGTCCAGCCAAGCCATTTGAATCGCCTCCAGAATTTTTTCGTTGCACCGTTCGGGACGATCCGCAAAACCGGGCAGATCCAGGATCCATTGGCGCAGATCCGTAAAGCGCACGCTGAGGGGATCCACATCCGGTCTGGTCTCGGTCAGGGCGATGGCAATGTCGGTGACATCGGTCCACTTGAATGGGTGCGCCATGTCACGATCCCTTCCTGTTTTTATCGACGCTGATGTTGACGGTGTAGGCCGGAACCGTCACCTGCAACCCGTCCAAGGCATCGGTCACGACGACCTGACAGGCCAGACGGCTGGTTGGCGTCAGGCCAAACGCCTCATCCAGGACATCCTCTTCGTCTTCAGATGCCGCATCCAGACGGTCGAACCAGGCCGGATCCACAATCACATGACAGGTTGAACAGGCCAGTGACCCTTCACAGGCCCCTTCCAAAGGAATGTCGTGTTCGTGGGCAGCTTCCAGAAGGGAAGTCCCGGCTGGCACTTCCACAGTTTGATTCATGGGCATGAAGGTTATTTTGGGCATTGCAGAATATCCTATTCAAAGTCCGTCAATTGCCGACCGGTCATGACGGACTTGATATTGTGGTCCATGCGCCGTTGGGCAAAAAAGGTGGTGGCCTTGTCCAAATCCTGGATGCGCTCCTGAATGGTCCGCTGTTGATCCGAACCCATGGCCTCGCGCAAGGCGGTCATGGCCGTTTCGATACCCTGAAATTCCGTTTCGCTCAACAGATGCCGATCCGTGGCCAAGGCTGCCAGAAGGGCATTCAGGACCCGTTCCGCTTCGACCCGGGCCTCGCGCAAATGGCGCTGGTTGAGATCGGCCTCGCCATGTTCCAGGGCTTCGCGCAGCATGCGCTCGATTTCCCCATCCCCCAGACCATAGGAGGGTTTGACGGCGATGGATTGCTCGATACCCGTGGTTTGTTCCCTGGCAGAGACGGTCAGAAGGCCGTCAGCATCCACTTGAAAAGTCACCCGAATGCGGGCCGCGCCGGCCACCATGGGCGGAATGCCGCGCAGTTCAAAGCGGGCCAGGGAGCGGCATTGATCGACCGTCTCCCGCTCGCCCTGGACCACATGGATGGCCATGGCCCCCTGCCCATCCTTGAAGGTGGTAAACTCCTGCGCCCGGGCGGTCGGAATGGGGCTGTTGCGAGGCACCACCTTTTCCACGAGACCACCCATGGTCTCCAGACCCAGCGACAAGGGCGTGACATCCAGCAGCAACACATCCGACCTCTGCCTGCCGGCCAGCAGGTCCGCCTGGATCGCCGCGCCCAGGGCCACGATCTGATCCGGATCCAAATCCACCAAAGGTTCCCGTTTGAACAACTCCGCCACAAAGGTTCGCACCATCGGCATCCGGGTCGAGCCTCCAACGAGGACCACACCCTGAAGTTCATCCGGCGTCACACCTGCATCCTTCAAGGCACGCCGACAGGGAACCCCGGTGGCCCGCACCAGATCCAGGGTCAGGGCGTCAAACTCTGCCCGGCTGATTTCCCGGGAATAGGGAGGACCCCCGGCATGGGACAAAGCGACCCGGGTTGTGGTGGCCAGGGTCAAGGCCTCCTTGACCCGACGGGCTTCCTGATGCACGCCCTGCAACAGACCCGGGGTTGGCGTGGTCACGCCCATCTCTTTCAAAAACAAATCGCCCAGACGCCGGTCAAAATCATCCCCGCCCAGGGCCGAATTGCCGCCGGTGGCCAGGACCTGGAACACACCCTGGGTCAGCCTCAGGATTGAAATATCAAAAGTGCCGCCTCCCAGATCATAGATGGCATACACCCCTTCCCGACCTTGATCCAGGCCATAAGCCAGGGCGGCAGCGGTCGGTTCATTGACGAGCCGCAACACCTCCAGACCGGCCAGACGACAGGCATCCTTGGTCGCCTGACGTTGGGCATCGTCAAAATAGGCCGGCACCGTGACAACAGCACCATACAGGGTGCCACCCAGGGCTGATTCAGCCCGTTTTTTCAGGGCGTCGAGAATTTTGGCCGAAATTTCCACCGGCGACAGCCAGAGGCCACCGGCAAAAAATTTGACCATGCCGCCGTCCCCGGCTGCCAATTGATACCCCCCGCCCGGCACATCGGCCAGACCTCGACCCATGAAGCGCTTGACGGAGATGATGGTATCCTCTGGAAAATCGACCGCCATTTTGCGTGCTTCGCTGCCGACCAGAAAGCGCCCATCGTTCCCAACATGGACGATAGATGGCAGGGAGGCCACACCGGCTGCATCCGGGATACAGGTCGGAACCCCCTGGAGATCCATGGCCGCCACCAGGGAAAACGTCGTCCCCAGATCGATTCCCACCACCCGGCGCTGCTCTTCCGGGCGGGGAGCATGGGGTTTCGGGGCTGCTCCCGGTTCCGCAATATCCAATAAGACGTCCATGGTTCACCATCAAAGCAGAATACGTGTCCAGACCGGAATCCAACCCAACCTGCATGTCCATGATTTTTTTCGGTCGATCCGAGAATACCCGATCACGGTAACGCAAAATGACCCAAGGCAGCAAGCACCACACTTGCCAAAGAGATCCTTGCGGCCAGGGTATGGATGGGATAACCTTGGGGTATTTTGTGGAAATTGTTCAATATTCCGACATTGTCAAGGGTCCCATGTTCAGGTCCACGCTTGTTCGACGTTCCACACCAGGGAAGGAAAATCTCTGGAGTCTCTCCCTGTACGAAGCCGCCACTCTGCTGGAAGAGGGTTCGGTCACTTCGGTCGAAATCGTGCAGTCTGTTTTGGCCAGAATCGAGCAGTTGGAGCCGCAAATACGGGCTTACGTGACGGTGGATCGTGCCGGCTCACTGCGGCAGGCAGAACAGGCCGATCAAATGCGGGCACAGGGTTCCTTCACCCCTTTGACCGGCATTCCCATTGCTCACAAGGACATTTTTTGCACCCGGGATTTGCCGACCACCTGTTCCTCCAAAATGCTCGCCCATTTTGTCCCCCCCTACGATGCCACAGTGACCCGGCTCCTGCGCGAGGCCGGGGCGGTCATCATCGGCAAGGCGAACATGGACGAATTCGCCATGGGGTCGTCAACCGAATCCTCCCATTTCGGAGCAACCCGGAATCCCTGGGATCTGGCCCGTTCGCCCGGCGGCTCGTCGGGTGGATCGGCTGCCGCCGTGGCTGCCGGGATGGCCATCGCGGCCACCGGCACGGATACGGGCGGCTCCATCCGACAACCCGCCGCCCTGACCGGCATTACCGGTATCAAACCCACCTATGGCCGCATCTCCCGCTACGGCATCATTGCCTATGCCTCCTCCCTCGACCAGGCCGGGGTGATGACCCAAACCGCTGAAGATGCCGCCCTGTTGATGAATATTCTGGCCTGCCATGATCCCCTGGACTCCACCAGCACCCCGGCTCCCGTACCCGATTATACGGCGGCCCTGGCGCTGGGCGTCAAAGAGATCCGGATCGGCATCCCGACAGAATTTTTTCCCGCCGAACTGGATGAAGGGATTTCCCGGGCCATCGATCAGGCGAAGGATGTATTCTCACATCTGGGTGCCAAAATTGTTCCGGTATCCCTGCCGCATACGCAATGGGCCGTGCCGACCTATTACATACTGGCCACCGCCGAAGCCTCCTCCAACCTGGCCCGCTACGATGGGGTCAAATTTGGTTACCGTTGCGCACAACCACAAAATTTGCGCGACCTGTACATGCGCACCCGGGCGGAAGGTTTTGGTGCCGAGGTCAAACGGCGCATCATGCTGGGCACCTACGTCTTGTCGGCAGGCTATTTCGATGCCTACTATCGCAAGGCACAGAAAGCCCGCCGCCTGATCGCTGATGATTTTCACAAGGCATTCCAAAGTGTCGATCTGCTTCTGACTCCGGTCACGCCGACCACGGCATTTCGCCTGGGCGAGTTGATCGATGACCCGGTGCAAATGTATCTTTTCGATATTTTCACCCTGGGCGTCAGCCTTGCCGGCCTGCCAGCCATGAGCCTGCCTTGCGGCCTCTCCCGGGACAACCTGCCGGTCGGCTTCCAGCTCGTGGCCCCTCCCCTCCAGGAAGAACGTCTGTTCCAGGCTGCCGGAGCCTTTCAGAGCCACACGGACTTTCACACCCTCAAGCCCAACCTGCATGGCTGACAGAAAAAAAATCTGCCTGATCTATACGGGCGGCACAATCGGCATGATCCATACCCCGGGCAGGGGATTGCACCTGCCTGAACATGCGGACGATTTTTTGCGCATCGCCCCCGAGCTTGCCGATCTGGTGGATTATGATTTCGTACATTTGTTGAACAAGGACAGCACCAACATGAACCCGGAAGATTGGGGCAGAATGGCGCATGCCGTCCAGCAAAGACTTTCGGATGATTATGACGGGTTTGTGATCGCGCATGGTACCGACACCATGCACTACTCGTCATCGGCACTGGCGTTTGTATTTGGCAAACACCTGGATCGTCCGATTGTCTTCACCGGTGCCCAGACCATTCCCAATATCTTGCATGGGGATGCCCGCATCAATCTGTTGCGTGCCTGCCAGGTGGCCATCGATGATCTGGCCGAGGTCGTCATCAGCTATGGTGACGCCATTTTTCGTGGCTGTCGGGTCCAGAAAAAAGATGAAAAACGATTCGATGCCTTTGAATCACCGGCTTTTCATCCGATTGGCTACATTGGGGAAAAAATTGAGCTGACCCCCTCCGCAATCCGCAGACCTGACCGGCGGCATGGTCCCGGTGATATTCGAGTCCTGTTTTCCAACAAGATATTATGGTTGACCCTCATCCCAGGCCTGCGCCCCGAATTATTCATGCAATCGATAGAAAATCCCGCCTGCGAGGGGGTTGTTCTGCAATCCTTCGGGGCCGGCAATGTACCCTATGAAGAAGAACACGGCTATTCATTCATTCCGCTCATCAAAAAGGCCGTCGGCTTGCACAAGCCGGTGATCATCACGAGTCCATTTCCGGGACATGGCACGGATACCACGATCTATGAAAGCGGTCTCGTTGCCCGGCAAGCCGGTGCAATCGCCACCGGCAACATGACCAGTGCCGCAGCCTATGTCAAATTCAGTTGGATTCTTGGGCAGATTGCTGAGGATATCAAACTGGGAAAAATCAACAAAAACGACATAATCGATCTTTTGCGGGAAAAAATGCATGAAATCGTGGCAGGGGAGATGGACAACAAGTCTTGAAAACATGGCACGGTTGCCCTGCCCTGCCCATTGCATCAAGCAACCTTGAAATAATTCTGGACTTTCACCTGTTGAAACGGGTAGGATCGGCTCAGTATTTCGATCTTTTGAATGAATTTTATTATTCAGGATTGATCTTGCGTTTAAATTATTTAATAAATGTTGTCATACAAGGATGCTGGCAATGGCGAACGTGACATCTGAAAAATCGAGGGATCCTTGGCAAGCCATGGGCAGAATGGCGGCTTTTCGCAATGATTTCACACAAAGCTTCTCAGTGCTGACCTTTCCACCCATGGAGATGTTTTTGCAACCCGTGGATGGACTGGAAGCTGTTTTGCGTTGGTATCAATGTCTCGAAACCGCTTTGATGGAGTTCCAAAAATCGGGTACCCCATTTTTTGATGAGCGCAAGATTGTGCGGTTTCCGCTCGATATGCCATTTTCCGGTTTTTTTGCGGTGGACGGGATTGCGGCCCTTTCGCAACGCCATCATGACATTTGTTCGCAGGTGCGGATGGGAACCCTCTCCCTGGAGCAGGGCAAACAGAATCCGGAGACCGGGCAACTTTTGCGGCATGCCTGCACGACCATTCGGAATCAGATGCAAGCCATTCGCGACTTGATGAAAAATCGTGCCCCTCTCCCCCCCACGGAACATTCACCGGTACACATTGGCAGCCTGCTGGCCAGTCATATCCAGGCGCATCGTCAATGGCTGGAACGCTACCAGGAACACATGCTCAAGGTGTTGGAGCATGGTGCCCTGCGTTGGGAGTATGCCAAGAAGGCAGGTGATTTCATAACCTGTACCCTTGGACAGGCATTTTCCCGGCATGACGGAATATTCTGGCCCATTCTGCACCTTGAACCTGTCCACAAGCTGAATGATGCCCACAAGCATTTTCACGCCTCACTGGCTGTAGAGGTCGAAGTGATCAATGCCTTGCGCAGTCGGGGTCTGACACCTGTTGAACTGGACAAACTGCGCAAAATGATTCTTGCCCGCCGGGATGGCATCCGCCGCATGAGTCGGGAATTGATCGACTTGATGCCTTCGGCATTCGATCTGATTCTGAACCGGGCGACCGACCAACCTATACCCACACGCATGGCCACTCTGCCATCGATAACCTATTCACAGATGGTGGCCGGGATTCAGAACTGGGGAAACAGAATTCGAAAATTTGTCGAGGATCCTCGTGATGCCGGCATCAGTCAAATATTGCTCCATACCCAGTGCCCTACCGGCCAGAGAATTCATCAGGCCATGGCCGATCCGGTGCGTCTGAAAACCTATGAAAGTCCCTTGCAAGCGATGGAGTCTGTCCACCTGCAAACGCATATCACGGCAACCGTCGTTGTCGTCCTGACCTGGGCCGGCTATACCGACGAAGCCCGGGCCATGCTGTCCACGTTGCAACGCGACGAACGACGCTTGATCGAATTCATTCAAAAAACAGGGGATATTATTGGTGTTATGTAATTCAGATAAAATATTTACCTTCTATTGCCATCATGCAACATCGTCATCCGCATAACGAGTATTCAGTTGCGCAAACACCAACTCGGCTGGAATCGATGGACCGCTGGCAATCCCTTCCTGTATTGCCAGCCGCAGGTCAGAACCAAGACGCTCCAGCATCGCCTGGAAGACATGGGGCGAAAGTATATATGCTGTTGGTCGATCATGCTCAAGAATCGCGACCGGCCCCAAGCCTGCCTGCACAAGGACGGCATCAGGACTGTGTCTGAGTTCGGCCAGACTCACCGACCGGGAAGCAGGCAAATATTCCATCAAACAACTCCACATCAACACCGAAGGGCTTTGTTCCACATTGGCCACTGATGTGCGGAAAGTCAATATGCGCACCAGATAGCGTTGATGTATTGGTAAGAAGTGAAATGGCGTTAAGCAAAAGCGTCTGAGATTTATATTTTAGTTTGAAAAAGAAGGGAATTTATGATACAATTTCTGAAATTTTAAGCGTTGACAATTCGATAGATTGTTTGAAACACTTAACTAACAACAACAAACTTAGTGAAATCGATAATTTTAAAAGATGCATCTGCAAACATAAATTTTCTTATCCGGTAGCTGTGTTTCCGAAAAGAACAAATTTAAGAATGACACCGCAAGCAAGCGTTTTTACTATTCACGCCTGCTGGCCAAGGATTTGGACCAGCGCATGGAATGCAACTTTTATCGGGGACAAGTCAATGCTCGGGCGCAACGTCTGGCACAATTGGAAGCCTGCATGCAGGCGGCCTGGGACACCCTCCACACAACCCGTTCTGCCATTGAGGCTCCATGATGAACAAGGGATATCGCATTTTATTCCTCGGTGCCAACAAACCGGAGAGCCAGGCGCTTTGGCAGCTCCTGGCCCAACAGGTTCAAGAGTTGGGAATCAATCCAGACGAATGGCTCCAACGCTGGCATACGGAAGATTACAAGAAAGCCCGCGCCCAGGGAGAAATTCCCCTTCCTTTGGCAGTCATCTATTGGGGAAACCAAACCCAAACCGATCTGGATACACTCCAGCATATTGCCGGACAGGGGATACCACTCTTTCCCATCGTCAGCAAAAATGATAAAGATACCATTAAAGAAGAACTTCCTGTCGTGTGCCAGGATTTTCAATGCACCTTTCAGGATCAGCCGGATTGGCGGGCGCGTCTGGCCAACAGTATCCTGGAATCCCTCTCCCTGCTGCGTGACCGGCGCCGGGTCTTTATCAGTTACAAGCGGGACGAGGCATCCGCCGTAGCCCATCAACTTTTCGACGCCTTGAACGGCGTCGGCTACCGACCCTTTCTCGATACCGCCGAGATCACCCCTGGCAAGGCTTTCCAACCACTCCTCATGCAGCAACTGGTGGATTCCGACCTGTTGATCCTGTTGGATTCTCCCGGCATCTCCCAGAGCGATTGGGTCAAAAAAGAGTTGGACCAGGCCGAGGACCAGAGCATTGACATCCTGTACATGATATGGCCGAATAAAATAACGGCTTCACCAGAAAGGAAAATCAGGGAATCTCTTGCTCTTGGAACACAGGATTTTGTCGGCGATACAACCAAAAATGTTCAGTTGCATCCCGGCACCTTGGCTCGCATTCTCACACAGGTAGAAAAAATGCGCGCCCGAACCGTAGGTCGCCGCATGGTCTCTTTGCAAAACCATTGTCGTGACGCAGCCGCCGCAAGCGGTTTGACCGCCCTGTTTCAACCCGATGGATTGATGTTGCAAAAAAATGGCGCTCCCCGCGCATGGCTGCGTGTGATCGTCGGCATTCCCGGCAGTCGGGATTTTCATGCGTTGCACCAATCCCTGCCCAAATTGCCTGTCAAAATGACGGCCATGTATTATAATGGATCCGGAATTGATTCTGATTGGAAAGCACATTTGCAATGGCTCAATCAGGAATTACCGGATTATTCCCTGGATGAAAATACGCTGCCTGACTGGTTGGGATGTGTGCCATGAAACAGGCGATTTTTCTCTCTGCCAGTATTCCCGACCCCCAGCGCAAACCTGAATACGCCGATTGCGATCCCATGGCCTTTCGCGATGCAATCATTGCCTTGGCTACGGAAACCGCCCGTCGTCACATTCCCCTGGTCTTTGGCGGTCATCCCTCCATCACCGCCTTGCTGGCCCGCTGGGCAGAACGCAAGGGGCAGGTCAACCACGTCGAGCTGTACCAGTCACGTTACTTTGAAAAGGAGTTCCCCCCGGAAGTGCGTACTTTCCCCAGACTGCACCTTGTGGACCGGGTTGCAGGAGACCTTCAGGCCAACCTGACCCACTTTCGTCAGGTCATGCTCCAGGAAAACCCCATCGCGCTGGGGGTATTCATGGGTGGCATGGATGGTCTGCAAGAAGAACTGGATCTCCTGCGCCAGCATTACCCCGAGGCCGTGACCATGCCCCTGATGCATCTTGGCGGACAAACCCGCGATATTTTTTCCCTGGATACCTTGCATCCACTTGTGCAAGAGGCCAACGCCGCCTATTTTTCTCCAAGTGGACGTTTTGCGCATGTTCTCAATAAAATATGGGAAAAATAAGCACGATACTGCTGAATTCAGTTTGCATCATAAAGGTTCGTATCACAAAGCAAACAACACAATCCAGGTCGAAACCGGTTCGCCTGGATTGCGTTGAGTTTTATCGGGATCATTTTTGGGAAAGAATGCGTGACGCCTGTTCCAGGACCTCATCGGACATTTTACGATTGGCTTTGCGGGTTTCGCGTTTGATCTTGTCGTAGATTTCTTCGCGATGCACCTCGACACTGCGCGGGGCGTCGATGCCGATCCGCACCTGATTGCCCTTGATGCCCAGGAGGGTGATTTTGATTTCGTCGCCAATGTTGAGACTTTCTCCGACTCTCCGTGTCAAGATAAGCATTTCCCATACTCCCAACGTGTCTGTGTCTGGAGGTTCCGGCCACGCCAATCAGGTGGACCAGGAAACCGGTATGAATCCATGTGCGGGCCCCTGTTTTGACACGGGTTCCCGTATTTTTTCATCAAAGTTGCTTGGAAAATCGACTGTGAAAACTTTCTGTTGTTTGCCGGCCACCGATGCGATTGTAGAAGATTGCCCGGTTCCCCTCCCCCATGGCCTTCAAGATGGCTTCCATGGCATTCAACACCCCCTTGAAGGCGGCCTGGTTTTCCTTGTTGGTTTGATCGGCCAGCAGAATGGCCGCCCGCAAACGATCCCGCAACGGCAACAGACCGGTTCTGCTTCCCAGTTCACGATCCAGGGTGGTCAAATCGAGACCTTCCGGAGTGATTCCCAGGGATTGGGCCAGGACCCTGATGATCTCCTGGCGCTGCTCGTCCATCTCCCGAATTGAAGCCAACACCGTGCCAATCTCTTCGGAAAGTGCATAAATTTTATCTGCTTCACGCTTGCGGATCAGATCCCGCTCGGTGTGCAGCATCTCCTGCAACTTGTCAAATTGCAGGACGAGGGACTCCAATACGTCACGCAGTGGCGTCACGTCGGCTTTCATGACCAACCTCCGTGTCAAAAGGATCGGTTACGTTCCTTCAACACCTGTCTCAGGATCCGGTCCGCCACTTCCAGGCTGGAAACACTGTAGCGTCCGGCATTCAAGGCTTCCTTGATGGGTTCCACCAGTTCGGCGCGAATTTCCGGGGCCTGATTGATGGCCTCACCTGCCAGACTGCTCAGGCGGGCATCCTCGGAAAACTCCACACCATCCTGCCGGGAAGTTCCCACCGAGGAACTTCGACCCCGTCCCTTTCCTTTTGCGACACGGCTGCCGGAAATCCTTTCCAGCTTGGCTGTGTTCAACCCTTTGATCTTCATTTGGAGAAGCTCCCTCTCCCTTCTTCCTGCCACTCCGGATGCAGCAGGCTACCGGTTATTTTGCCAATTTTGTCTTGGCGGCATCGTAAGCGTTGGCACCTGATTTCATCTGTTCAACCTGACCGGAGATCGATGGTTTTTTCCCTTTATCTTCCGTGAGTTTTTGATAAAGGACCTCTTTCAATCCCAATCCATTGGCACGACGGCTGATCCGGTCGGCATATTCAGAATCCAGCATTTCCCGGAAAATCTTCTCTCCGTTCCCTTTTTTTATCAAGGCGTTTTCGCCTTCGTCGGGAATGGTTTGCCGCATGGCACCGAGCATTTGCCGGACAAAGATGGCCTCGAAATCGGCGACGGCCTCCTTGAGACGTTTTCTCTCCCCGGCGGGCAACGAACTGGTATAGGCATTATCGGGAAGCTGTACGGGTATGCTGCTCATAAAATCTCCAGATCCGCTTGCAGGGCACCGGCGGCCTTGATGGCCTGCAAGATGGCGATAAGATCCCGGGGCGTCACCCCAACCCCATTCAAGCCCTTGACCAGATCTCCCAGGGTCACGCCCTGTTCCATTTCCACCAGGCGGGCTTCCTGCTCTTTGACATTGACATTGGTTTGCGGCGTGACCACGGTTTTTCCGTCGCTCATGGGAGCGGGCTGGCTGACCTTGGGATTTTCCGTGACCCGGATGCTCAGGCTGCCATGCGACAGAGCCACGGTGGAGACCCGCACATTGTCGCCCATGACAATGGTTCCTGTCCGTTCATTGACCACGATGCGGGCGGCCTGATCCGGTTCCACTTGCAGGTTTTCCAGTCGGGAGACAAACTCCACCACCCGTTTGGCATAGGTGGGAGGAATCTTGACATCCACGGTGCCGGAGTCGCGGGCCTGGGCCAGGGGATCGCCCATCTGGGCATTGATGGCGCTCACCACCCGGTTGGCGGTCGTAAAGTCAGGATTGCGCAAGCCCAATTGCAGGGCACTTTCGCCGTTCAACCTGAAATCGACTTCGCGTTCGATGATGGCCCCACCCGCAATACGGGCCACGGTCGGGTGATTTTTTTGGACATTCTGTCCGCCACCCTGGGCTGCAAAGCCGCCCACCGATACCGCTCCCTGCGCCACGGCATAGATGCGGCCATCGGCTCCCTTGAGGGGGGTCATCACCAGGGTACCACCTTGCAGGCTTTTGGCGTCACCGAGGGAGGAGAGCGTTACGTCCACCGTGCTTCCCTGCCGAGCAAAGGGCGGCAACGTGGACGTGACAATCACCGCCGCGACGTTTTTGACCTTGACCCCCTGCTCGATATTGATGCCCATCCGCTCCAGCATCATGCGCATGGACTGGGTGGTGAACGAGGTACTGGAGTCCCCGGTGCCATTGAGACCGACCACGAGGCCAAAACCGGTCAGCGGGTTGTCGCGCACCCCTTCGATATTGACCACATCCTTGAGACGGGCCGCATCGGCATCCTGAACGGCGAGTGGCAACACCAGGGCCATGCCCGCCAGCCAAATGGCCAAAGCTCTCTTCTCTCTCTGCATCACTGCATTCCCTGCCATGTCCATCATCACTGCATTCCTTGCCAGAGGTACAAAAGTTCCGTGTCAGACCTCTTCACATCGAAAGATACCGGCATCAGGTTGACAAGAGGTTCGACGCAAACATCAGGCCAGAAAAAGGTTTGCGGTTGCTGCAACAAACATCTCCGCTTCAAAAGATGCGCACATTGGTGAGAAAGCGCTGAAACCAACTCGGCTGCTGCTGGTCATCGATGTCGCCATCACCGGAAAATTCAATCCGGGCATCGGCAATCTGGTTGGAACGGATGGAGTTGTTGCCACTGATATCTTCCGGACGAATGATGCCGGAGAGAATGATAAACTGGTTTTCGTTATTGACCGTGATATCGCGCCGCCCTTCGACGCGCAGGTTGCCATTGGGCAGGACCTCGGTCACCACACAGGACATGGTGGCGCTCAGGTTGCCGCTGCGGGTGGTACTGCCTTCGCCGGTATGGTCATGATTGCTCTTGATTTTGGCGGCATCGGTAAACTTGCTCAGGCCCCCTTTTTGTATGGCCGCAGTCAGGCCGAAAAGCCCGCCCAGATCAACTTCGTCTTCCCCTTTGCGTTTCAGTTCGGTCTTGGCATTTTTCTTGGCGGTGGCATTTTCGGTGATCATCACGGTGACCAGATCGCCGACATTGCGCGCCTTGTTGTCCAAAAACAGGGTGTTGCGGTCGGAGCTTTGCCAGATGGAGCCTTTTTTGGGATCCATCACTTCCGGGGGAATCGGCTTGACGTAGGCGGTTGGCGTGGGGGGACGTTGGGCTGCCCGGGTCATGCCGCCGCAACCACTGCCGAGGAGTGCTGTCGCCATCAAAAACACCGGCATGATTCGCTTGATACGCATACCATTTCTCCGTTCCACGACCAACTGTCACCTGTCTCGGGTCAACCCCGCTTGACGACCAACCCTCACATCTCTCAGATCAACCCTGCTTGACGACCAACCAACCGTCACCCACTGCGAAACTTCATGGGGACATGACTTCCACATGACCCGGACCCGTCACCCTGGCCAGAAAGCGCCGGCGACTGTTGGGATTCTGGATTTCGATGGCCTCACCGATCCGACCCTTGGCCATGGCCACACCGGACGTCTCAATATTCAGGCCACCCTGGTTCAGATGGACCTGGACCCGGTCGCCTCGATCCACGGCCATGGGAAATTCAAACCAGTTCATCTGCAAAGGGACACCGGCTGGCAGGGCACGTTTCGCCATCATTCCGGCCACCTTGTCCATCTGTTCCGCACCAAAGATGCCAAACACGGGCCGCGTGAGGGTCAACTCTTTTGTTTCCAGATCCTCTTTTCGCACCACTTCGCCGCGCTGCAACGGGCGTTGCAAGACCAGGATCGGTTTTTCCTGGTGAATGACGACCTGGGTACGCACCTGACCTTTCGGGACGCCATTTTCCAAGACGGTGACGGCAAGTTCCCGGCGACCCGGTTCCAGCCCCGACTGGGGCAGATCCACCTGCACGGAGAGGGAGGAGTCCGCTGGAGTGGGTTTTTCCTCATCAATTTCCAGACCCGTGCGACAATAGACCCGGCTCGCAACAAACCCTTCCCCGCGCTGGGTCAACTCCGCAGCCAGCTCTTTTTCCACCAGGCTGGTCAGCACCTGACGCTCCACCTGTCTGGCGAGGAGATCCCCGTTCCAGAACAGACTCAGCGCCATCAGCAGAGTCCCCCCTATGTGGGCAGGTTTGAACATGTTGCGTTTCCTGTGCCGATCTTCATGATTTATGGGGTGTCATTACCGTTTCAGGTTGGAGACCAGACTCAGCATGTCATCGGCGGTCCGGATCCCCTTGGAGTTGATTTCGTAGGCACGTTGGGTGGAGATCATGTCCACCATTTCCGTCACCATGCTGACGTTCGAGTTTTCCTTGTAGTGTTGTTTGACCGAACCCATCCCCTCTTCGCCCGGATTGGCCAGCACCGGGGTTCCGGAGGCTTCACTGGCCTTGAAGAGGTTGTTGCCGACGGCGGTCAAGCCTGCCGGATTCACAAATCGGGCCAACTGGATTTGTCCGACGCCGGCGGTAAATCCGGGGGTACCGTTGTCGGCCAGGCCGATGCTGCCCGAACTTTCGATGGCGACCCCCGTATGCTGGTTCGGGTTGAGGCCGATGGCCCCGCCGACCAGTTGATAGCCGTCGGTGGTCACGATGTTGCCGTTGGTGTCTATGTGGAACGATCCGTCCCGGGTGTAGGCGATATCGCCATTGGGCATCTGCACCTGGAAAAATCCCTGACCGTTGACCATCATTTCCACATTCATGGGATCATCGCTGGTTTGGACCGGGTTGCCCTGGCTGAAATCCTTGCTGACCGCCGAGGCGCGTGTGCCATGACCCAGTTGGATCCCGACCGGCAATTTTGTCCCGGCACCGGAGGTTTCGCTGCCGGCGGCGCGCATGTTCTGGTAGAGCAGGTCCTGAAACTCGGTACGGGAATGTTTGAAGCCGGTGGTATTGACGTTGGCCAGATTGTTGGCGATCACGTCAATGTTGAGCTGTTGCGCCTGCATGCCTGTCGCTGATGTCCAAAGTGCGCGTATCATGTTCTGCTTCTCCTGGGGAAAACCCTGACGTTACCTTACCGCAATCTGCCAATCTGGACATTGGCTTGTTCATCCAGGGAATCCATGGTTTGAATCATTTTCATGTAGCTTTCGAAGGCCCGGTGCGAATCGATCATCTGGGTCATTTCCCGGATTGATTCGGTGTTGGAGCCTTCCAGAAAGCCCTGGTGGAATCCCCCCTCGCCCACTTCTTCGATGGGCGTTTCCTGATCCTGGGGTGCCGAATAGATATTCTTGCCGGCCTTGGTCAGCATGTTGGTGGGAATTTTGACGCGCTCCAACTGGGCGATGGGGCCGTTGGCATCGCTCATGGATCCATCCTTGGCAATATTGATCTGGCCATCGGATTCGATGACAATCGGGGCACCGCCGCTTCCCAATACCTGGAAGCCATCCTTGGTCACCAGTTCCCGGTTGGCGTTGATCACAAAGGAGCCATCCCGGGTATAGCGTCGCCCATTCGGGGTATTCAGCACAAAAAATCCATCGCCTTCGATGGCCACATCAAGGGGATTGCCGGTATCCTTCATGCTCCCCTGGGTCATGTCCGTGGTCGTGTTGATGGCCATGGGGTAGGTCATGCGATAGGCGTTGGCTGCCGGGTTGCTGAACGGAAATGGAATATCTCCGGGACCGCGCAACCCCATGAAGGAGTCCGTGGGCAGGGGAAACTGCTCCGGACCTGGTTTGGTCATGTACGATTCGAACGAGGCCCGGTCGCCTTTGAAACCGGTGGTATTGACGTTGGCGAGGTTATTGGCCAACACTTCCAGCCGCAAACCGATACGACGCGCCCCGTTGACCGCTGCGTAGAGACCACTATCCATCGAGGCATCTCCTGTTGTTGGAATCCTGCCCGGAAACCAAAGCAACCCGCATGCCACCAGGAGAATATTGCCGGTTTTGCTGACATCCTCCCTGTTCTGGAGGCCCCTGCCTCTCTGGTTGCCGTCGAAATGGTGGCAGTTTTTGCCAGGGGGGGAAAATTTGACTCCTGACCTGCAAAGGATTCACGCCATGCCGACCGACCCGACCCCGGATGCTGCCCTGCTCGATTTGATTGCCCTTGTGGCGCGATTGCGGTCTCCGGAGGGGTGCCCCTGGGACCGGGTGCAGACTCTGGCCTCGCTCACCCCGCACACCATCGAGGAGGCTTACGAGGTGGTAGAAGCCATCGAGACCAACCAGCCCGAGCAATTGCGGCAAGAGTTGGGAGATCTGTTGTTTCATGTGATCCTCTACAGTCAGATTGCACAGGAAGAGGGTCACTTCACTTTGACGGATGTCATTCAAGAGGTCACCAAAAAAATGCGGCGGCGGCATCCGCATGTGTTTGGTCCCCAACGTCAGGAGGTGGCTGAACAAGTGGCCCTGGAGGGGGTGGAGCGTTTGCGCCACAACTGGGAGACGATCAAGCGCCAGGAAAAACAGGTCGATTCCGCAACCATCCCGTCGGTGTTCGATGGTCTTCCCAACGCCTTGCCGGCATTGCATCTTGCCTACAAGGTCCAGCAAAAAATGGCCCGGATTGGTTTTGACTGGCCGGAGCCGGCCCCGGTGCTGGCCAAGGTGCATGAGGAACTGGCCGAGCTGGAACAGGCACGCATGGATGCCGACCCTTCTGCCATCGAAGAGGAAATCGGCGATGTTCTCTTCACCCTGGCCAATTACGCCCGCCATCTGAAAATCAATCCGGAAAAAGCCTTGCGGCGTTCCACCTTGAAGTTTCAAAATCGCTTTCGTTATATTGAACAACGCCTGCGTGAAGAAGGATTGTCCGTCCACGATGTCCCTTTGGAGCGTCTGGAGAGCCTCTGGCAGGAGAGCAAGCGGCAGAAGAAAGATCGCGTTGGCTAAACAATACTGGGCTGATTATGGGAGCCGAAAAAATGGTCCGGAGTCGTGAGTATCGGGAAGGATTATTGGAGTCTCTGCAAGAGGTTTCCGAAGCGGCGGAATATCTCAACGCAGCATTGGCAGAGGGTGACCAGCAACTTTTCCTGAATGCCTTGAAAAATGTCGCCGAGGCTCAGAACAATTCAGGCCACCTGAAAAAATTGGCTGACCAGAACCTGGTTCCTTTCATGTGATATGGAGCCTGAACAAAACAACCCAGTCATTTGCAACCTGGACGCACTGCTGCACACCATGGGATCAAGGCTGGCTGTCCAGACGGTCGAACCACAAAGCAACGCAGTAACGAGCATATCTGGAGGCGCAGGTGAGTACATTCGAGTTGTCGCAGGATTTGGAAAAAGAGTTTTTGATCATATCGGAACAAACCGGAAAATCCCTGGATGAGTTGATCACGGATGCCCTGAACAACTACCTGGAGGAGATGGAAGCGCAGCAGGATTTGGCCGATGACACCGAGGATGCCCGTTTGATCCAGGAACGGCTGGAACTTTGGGAAAAACAAGGGTGTCCAGGGATTTCTCTTGAAGAGTATGCTCGAACCCGGTCCCTGGGTCGTAACGAATGAGTTGGCGTGTCATTATTGATTCTTCTGCACAAAAAGAACTCGATGCCCTGGACAAGAAGACAAGGGAGCGTGTAGCCGCAGCCTTGTTTCGTCTGAAAAATAATCCTTTTTCGGCATCCAATGTCAAGGCCTTGGCAGGAGGCGGATATCGGCTACGTGTGGGAAATTATCGAATCCTTTATACCATGAAAAACGAGATTTTATTGATTCTTGTATTCAAGATTGCCCATCGAGGAAAGGTTTATCGCTGATCTGCCAGGGGACCATGTTTCGTCTCTTGAGAATATCAGCGACACATGAATATTTTGTTTTTATTCACTATACCACCCTCAATTTTTTATCAATATTTTTCTCTCCTTTCCGGCACATGAACGGCTTTTTGTTGATAAGAAAATGTTTTATATTGTAAGCAGGAAATAACATCAGCTTGCAACGTTCTTGATTTCAATTAATAAATATATATTCCGTTAAATCATTTCCCCATTTCCGGCAAAAAACTTTCAGCAATATGTCCCCGCCGGCAAGCGAAGGTGCCAAAGGAAGGCACTGGCGGACCAGACCTTGACCGGAAAATACATTGAACCGTTTTCACGTTACCCATCCCAACGGGAAGTGTTGTATCCTCCCGGCAAGGAATTCATCATAGTGTCTGTCCGAGAAGGAAAGGATGGCTTGATCGAGGTAGAGATGAAGGAGAGAAGACATGACCGGGGTAAAAATATACCATCCCAACGAGAAAATCCCTCCGAGTGTCTGGGATCAGATGAAAGCTTCCGGCGAGGTTGATTTCTGATGCCCGGCATCATGAAACCCAGGAGGCATTGGGGGCTGGTTGGCAAAAAAGGGCCATGTGGTAAAATCCACCATCCCTCAACAGAGTATTTCTGGTGGATGCCCCCATGACCCCTGCGGAATTGTTTGAACGTCTGGCCCTGGGTGAAGACAGCCGGCACCAGTTCAAGGCCGATGTCAAAAATGACACATCCCTGGCCGCCGAAATGGCGGATGAGGGTATGGTGCATGCCGATGTCGTTCCCGTGGACGGCACCACGCTGGCTGATTTTGATACCAAATCATTCCAGGCCTATTTCCAGAAACGCTACGAAAAAGAGCTGATGCAGTCAGAACTGCCCCTGTCCCAACTCCTGAACAATCTCAATCTCGCCCAAAACGGCACACTCAATCTGGCCGGTCTGCTCCTGTTCGGCCAGGATCCACAACGCTGGAGACCCCAGTTCATGATCAAGGGCATGACCTACCCAGGCACTGAAATCGACCTGGATACCTATATGGATTGCCAGGATATTTTTGGGGCCTTTCCGGATCTGTTCCGCCAGGCCGTGGCCTTTGTCCTCCGCAATCTGCGCCACATCCAGGATGGCCAGGGGATCAACTCCAAGGGACGCCCGGAAATTCCGCGCCTCGTCCTCGAAGAAATGCTGGTCAATGCCCTGGTCCACCGGGATTATTTCATCGCGGCCCCCATCCGGGTTTTCATCTACTCCGACCGGGTGGAAATCATCAGCCCGGGTCACCTGCCCAACCATCTGCGGATCGAACACATTCAGCACGGCATTACCAACCAGAGCAATCCGGTCCTCGCCTCCCACGCCAGCCACCTGTTGCCCTACCAGGGTATCGGCACCGGCATCACGCGGGCTTTGCGCGCCTACCCGGCCATCACTTTCACGGACGACCGCGATGGCAACCAGTTCAAGGTCTGCATGCAACGGCGCAACACAAACCCCGCCTGACCCTGGCCGGAAAGCGTACTTAACGAACAGGGAACCGTCATGGAGCAACATTTCTTAAGGATAAAAAAAATTTATTAAAAATTCATTTGAACAAAAAATTTTTTGGTATTATGGTGTCTTGACAGGGAGGGTGCCGACAAGGCACCATGTCCCGCAAGTTTAGAAGATGGCTATTTTCTAATATTCAGCCAACGCCCTTGGATCATAAGGATTTGAAAGCCATCCTGGCCACGCGCAACCGGAAAAAGGTCGAAGAGTTTCAGCGGGTGCTGAAAGAAACTTCGTTGACGCTGCTCGACCTGCGAGAATATCCCGATGCACCGGAAGTGGTAGAGGATGGGACGACGTTTACGGAAAACGCCGTCAAGAAGGCGCTTCAGACAGCACGGTTTACCGGCCTGCCCGCACTGGCGGACGACTCGGGACTGGAAGTGGATGCCCTGGGCAAACGACCCGGAGTCCACTCGGCCCGCTACGCAGGACCGGATGCCACGGACCGGCAAAACCTGGAAAAATTGTTGGTGGAGTTGGAAAAATGTCCGGCATCGGCACGCACGGCGCGTTTTGTCTGCGTTCTGGCCATGGCGGACCCATCCGGGCGCACCCGCACCTTTGAAGGACGGGTGGAAGGGCGTATCGCTCCGGCACCACAAGGAGAAAACGGTTTTGGCTACGATCCGGTGTTCATCCCAGAGGGCAGGGAACAAACCTTCGCCCAAATGCCCGCCACCGACAAGGACGCCATGAGCCACCGTGGACGCGCCATCGCCAGCCTGATTGCGGCGCTGCATGATCATAACAGGCCGGTGTTGGCCTGATTCTTTTAGCGGAGGAGGAATATTACATGTCCAGACTGGTACCCCCCCATGGCGGAGGTCCCCTGAAACCGTTGCTGTTGACCGGAGCCGCCCTGGCCGAGGGCAAACGCAAAGCTGAAACCCTGAAACAAGTCCGCATGACATCCCGCGAAACCTGCGACCTGATCATGCTGGGAATCGGAGCCTTCACCCCCCTGGATGGCTTCATGGGGAAAACCGACTGGCAAAGCGTCTGCGACACCACCCGCATGGCCAACGGCCTCTTCTGGCCCATCCCGATCACCCTGTCCGTCAACGAAACCCAGGCTGATGCGCTGAATGTCGGCCAGGAAATCACCCTGGTGGACGACGAATCCAACGAAATCATGGGTCTGATGAAGATCCAGGAAAAATACGCCTACGACAAGCAGCATGAATGCCGCAGCGTGTTCCAAACCGATGACATGGAACACCCGGGTGTGCAAAAAGTGATGAACCAGGGTGCCATCAACTTGGCCGGCCCGGTGCAAGTCCTGTCGGAAGGGGAATTTCCCAAGAAATACCCGAATATCTACAAGACACCGGCTGAAACCCGCGCCATGTTCGACCAGAAAAAATGGAGCCGCGTGGCCGCCTTCCAAACCCGCAACCCCATGCACCGCTCCCATGAATATCTGGCCAAGATTGCCATCGAAACCCTGGATGGCGTCCTGATCCACCAGATCCTGGGCAAACTGAAAGCCGGTGATATCCCGGCTGAAGTCCGCGCCGAAGCCATCGACCTGCTCGTGGAAAAATATTTCGTGGCCGATACCGCCATCCAGGCCGGCTATCCCATGGAAATGCGCTACGCCGGCCCGAAGGAAGCCCTCCTGCACGCCGTCTTCCGGCAGAATTACGGCTGCTCCCACCTGATCGTGGGCCGCGACCACGCCGGCGTGGGCGACTATTACGGCCCCTTCGACGCCCAGTACATCTTCGACCAGGTCTCGGAAGAGGAGCTGCAAACCCGCCCCCTGAAGATCGACTGGACCTTCTACTGCTACAAATGTCACGGCATGGCCTCGATGAAGACCTGCCCGCACGGCAAGGAAGATCGGCAGTTGCTCTCCGGTACCAAGTTGCGCAAGATGCTTTCAGAGGGAGAAACCGTGCCCCCCGAATTCAGCCGCCCCGAGGTGCTGAAAGTGTTGGAACGGTACTACGCCAGCCTGAAAGATGGCGAAAAAGTGGAAGTCAAACTACACCGTGCAGCAACCGGCTAAAGGATCATTCATTCAATCACAATCATTAAATCCGAGGAGGCGATGCAATGCCAAGTTTTGTAAAGATGGAGAAGTGCGACGGCTGCAAAGGCCAGGACAAGACGGCCTGTATGTACATCTGCCCCAACAACCTGATGAAACTGGACAAGGCCCGGATGAAAGCCTTCAACCAGGAACCGGAGCAGTGCTGGGAGTGCTACTCCTGCGTGAAAATCTGCCCCCAACAAGCCATCGAAGTGCGCGCCTACGCCGATATCGTCCCCATGGGCGGCGCGGTCATCCCGATGCGGGGTTCCGACTCCATCATCTGGTCGATCCAGTTCCGCAACGGCAATACCAAAAAATTCAAATTCCCCATCCGGACCACGGCAGAGGGATCCATTGACCCCTACAAGGGCAAACCGGCAGCAGACATGTCCAAACTGGACAAACCCGGATTTTTCAACCTCACCGGACCCCTGCCGACCATCAAGTGATTTCGGTCAGGTACCCTGGGAACGATCATAACGAGAGAGGAGTGAAGCAGGATGGGAACTTTCGGGAATCCGGATATCGTTGAAGTCGATACCGACATTTTGATCATCGGTGGTGGCATGGGCGCCTGCGGGGCCGCCTACGAAATCATGCGCTGGAAACCGGACAATATCCGGGTCCGGCTCGTTGACAAGGCAGCCATGGAACGCTCCGGTGCCGTGGCCATGGGTCTCTCCGCCATCAATACCTACCTGGGCGAAAACAACCCCGCCGACTACGTGAAAATGGTCTCCAATGACCTGATGGGCATCGTGCGCGATGACCTGATCTTCGATGTGGGTCGCCATGTGGACAACTCCGTCGAACTCTTCGAAGAATGGGGCCTGCCCGTTTGGAAACAGCCCGGCGACGAAGAGAAATCCTTGAAAGAAGGTGGCAAGCCAGTCCGCTCCGGCAAATGGCAGATCATGATCAACGGCGAATCCTACAAGACCATCGTCGCCGAAGCCGCCAAAAAAGCCCTGGGCATGGACAACATCCAAGAGCGCGTCTTCATCGTGAAACTGCTCCTGGACTCCAAAATCGAAAACCGCGTCGCCGGTGCCGTCGGCTTCTCCAATCGCGAAGACAAAATCTACGTCTACAGCGCCAATGCCATCCTGCTGGTGGCCGGCGGTGCCGTGAACGTGTTCCGTCCCCGGTCCGTGGGCGAAGGTCTGGGCCGTACCTGGTACCCGGTGTGGAATGCCGGCTCCACCTACGCCATGGCCGCCCAGGTCGGTGCCGAGCTGACCATGATGGAAAACCGGTTCGTCCCCGCCCGCTTCAAGGACGGCTACGGCCCGGTCGGTGCCTGGTTCCTGCTGTTCAAAGCCAAGGCCACCAACGGCAAGGGGGAAAATTACCTCGAAATCAACAAGAAAATGTTGGACGACTATCCCCCCTACGGCAAGTCCCACGTCCCGGCCACCTGCCTGCGCAACCATCTGATGATGAAAGAGCAGAAAGAAGGCCGCGGTCCCATCCTGATGCGGACCGATACCGCCCTCCAAGCCCTGGCCAAATCCTACGAAGAAGAGTTTGGACCCAAGGAAGCCAAGAAGAAAATCAAACACCTGGAAGCCGAAGCCTGGGAAGACTTCCTCGACATGTGTATCGGTCAGGCCGGCGTGTGGGCCGGTGAAAACATCGAACCGGAAATCAAACCCTCCGAACTGATGCCCACCGAACCCTACTTCCTCGGTTCCCACTCCGGCTGCTGCGGCATCTGGGTGAGCGGTCCCGAAGACATCGCCCCCAAAGAGTGGTGCTGGGGCTATCGTTCCATGACCACGGTCAACGGCCTCTTCACGGCTGCGGACGGTGTCGGCGCTTCCGGCCACAAATTCTCCTCCGGCTCCCATGCCGAAGGCCGTATCGCCATCAAGGGTGCCCTGAAGTGGGTCCTCGACCACAAGGATTACAAACCCTCCCTGAGTCGGACACCCAAGGATCTGGCCGAAGAGATCTATGCCCCGGTCCGGACCTTCCTGGCCCACAAGGATTATACCACCGCCGTGGATATCAATCCCAACTACATCACCCCCAAAATGCTTCAGTTCCGCCTGCAAAAAATCATGGATGAATATGTGGCAGGTGTCAGCACCGGCTATGTCACCAACGAAACCATGATGACCATCGCCGTGGACAAAATTCAGGAACTGAAAAAAGACTCCGAAAAAATGTGCGCCCGTGACCTGCATGAACTCATGCGCGCCTGGGAAAACTACCACCGCATCTACGCCGGCGAAGCCCACCTGCGGCACATGCTGTTCCGCAAGGAAACCCGCTACCCCGGCTTCTACTACAACATGGACTACAACTTCGTTGACGAAAAGAACTGGAAGTGCTTCGTCAACTCCAAGATCGATCCCAAAACCGGCGAATGGGTCGCCTTCAAGAAAGAACACAAAGACCTGATTCCCAAGTGATGCCAGACAGACATCTGCCGGGATGGCCATGGCTATCCCGGCGGTGCCTCTGTCAAGATATGGATGGGAAAAGGGGGCCTTCCCCCTTGCCCGTATGCATGCCATGGGCACCAGGTTGGTGCCCTTTTTTTTTGGAAGGATTGCCGCATGTCCGACGAAAGCCAAAAGTCCGCCGAAGAACTGGATCGGGAAAGAGTCCTGGCCCTGGACGAAGATATGCGCGACATGCCCCGGGAAACGCGCAATATCCTGCAACCAGTCAAGTTGTCGGGAAAAGATCACATGCGTTTCCGGTGTCATCCGGAAATTTCCTGTTTCAATGCCTGTTGTCAAAACGTTGAAATCGTCCTGACACCTTATGATCTGTATCGGTTGCGGCGGCGATTGAACCTCTCCGCCGAAACGTTTCTCCATACCTACGCCATCCCCACATCCCTGGCCAAGGGACAGTTGCCCGTGGCCCTGATTCAAATGGACCCCGAAACAGGCCGTTGTCCATTCAACAGACCCGAGGGATGCTCGGTCTATACGGACCGGCCCGTCACCTGCCGCTACTACCCGATCGGCATGGCCCTGATGCGCCGCCAGGAAACGAGCAGTGGTGAAGATTTTTATTTTTTGATCAAGGAAGACTTTTGTCAGGGTCACAAGGAAGAAAAACGCTGGACCATACAGGAGTGGCGGGAAGACCAGGGCAGCGATGGCTATGACGTGCAAAATCGCAGTTGGATGGAGCTGATCATCAAACGGCGGTCGGCAGGCGACATGGTGCAAACCTCGCTGCCGGTCACGGAAATGTTCTACATGGCCAGCACCAACCCGGAAGCCATGCGCCAGTTCATCTTCGACTCCAGCTTTCTGCGCCGCTACCAGGTGGACCCGGAAACAGAAGAAAAAATCCGTACCAACGATCTGGCCCTGACCGATTTTGCCCTCTCCTGGCTTAAAAGCGTCCTGTTTGGTGATTCGTTCATTCCGGTTCGCCCCGAAGTGTTCGAGGAACTCAAACAGCGGCGAACCAGACAAAAGGCAGAGCAACCCACACCAGATGAGGAACCCTGATCCGTGATCATCCGCCCGGAACCAGACACAATGCCGCGCATCCCGCAGCAGAATGAGGAACCCTGATCCATGATCATCCGCCCAGGCGGATTGCTTGTGCATGACGGACGCCTGCTGCTCATGCGCTATGAATACGGCGGCCAGGACCGGTTCAATCTCCCCGGCGGCAAGCCTGACCCGGGCGAGGATTGGCGGCAATGCCTGATCCGCGAGTGGGCTGAAGAGTTGAACCTGACTGTCCAACCCGGAAAATTGATCTTCCTGGTCGAAAGTGAGGGAGGCGGACGCAACGTCCTCCATCCGCTTTTTCAACTCACCGGAACCAATCCCCCCAAGCCAAGATTGAATCCGCACCAAACCTCCGCTCTTGAGGTACTCTGGCTGAACAGCAACACCCTGCGACAAGCCATCCTTTACCCACATATCCCGCATGTGTTGTCTGAATGGCTGGAAGGCAAAAGTGGCAGCGATCCCTACCTGGGACGGATCCTTCAGCCGTGGAGTTAGAGAAATATCGATTAAAAACAATTGGTTAAATTACAATCAATCGAAACGATCCTGCAACCTTGCGGCAGAATTTAATTTGCGTTAAATGAAGATTATAAAGTTATATTTTTTTATTCACGTTGACACTGGCGGATGGATGGATGGATCATTTATCGCGTCTTGGCTGGCATTGATGTTATTTATGGGTAGATATCTGATTGACTGTAGGAAGGATGGCCAGGACGATTGCAGTGGAAAAACAGCCAGTCGGAATGTCCAGATCAAGCAATGTGACGTGGGTGGGATGGGAAGTGCTGTTGAAGTCGTCGGAAGCGGTGCGGCAGTTCAGTAAAAGTCAAAGCGAAAGGAGCGAAAAAAGAAAATGGCTGTCATCAGAAATTTATTGGCGCTTCTGGGTTTGGTGGTATTGATTGCCGGTGGGGTTGGTTACGCGGTCGTGGCACCGGTGCTGGGGGAGTTTGATCCGCAGTTCATGGGGGTGTACGCGCAGTTTGCCGAGAAACTGCTGGCAACCAAGGATCCGGGATCGACGATGGTCTACAGTGTCCCGGTCAAGGAGGGTATTTCCGTCGAGGAAGTCAAAGACTCCTTGCAGAGCCTGGCAGCGGAAAAGAAGTTTCTCTACGTTGGCGAGGCTCCGTTTTACAAACAGGTTCAATCCATGACCGGAAAGCCGTATCGTCACATTACCTTCATGTCGTTCTGTGACTCTGCGGTTGGCAAGATGATGGCGGATTACAACGATGTCTACACCGCCTTCATGCCTTGCCGTATTGCAGTCGTCGAAGACAAAAACAAGCCTGGAAAGTACTGGCTGCATACCATGAGCCTGGACATGATGATTCATGGTGGCAAGGAGTTGCCGCCTGAACTCAAGAAAGAGGCACAACGTATCTGGGAGACCATGCAGTCGATCATGAACGGGGCAGCGAACGGCAAGTTTTAATGGCAGTTCGGGTGTTGTTCACGGATTGGTTCGGCCCAGGGAGCGGGGCATGTATCCTTGTCACTACTGACTGGAGGAAAAGATGCACAGCATGAAAAAACGCACGTTGGTCCTGGCCGCTGCGGTGGTGGTCGGAGGATTATGGAGCGTTCCGGCCATGGCCGGTCCCACGCCGTCGATGTTGAGTAATACCTGTGCCGGATGTCATGGACCAAACGGAGTCGCCCCCGGACCGTCCATACCTACGATTGCCGGAATGCCATACAATTTTTTGAAACTGATGATGACTGAATTCCTGAAGGATGAACGTCCATCGACCATCATGTCCCGGGTTGCCAAAGGCTACAGCGACGCCGACATTGACGTCATCGCCAAGCATTTCTCGGAGTTGAAATGGGGTGTCCAGGGCGGAGCATCGGTGAAAGGCAAGAGTATCGATCCCGCCAAGGCTGAGAAAGGTAAACCCCTCGCCAAAGAGTGTGAAAAATGCCACGAAGAAGGCGGCAAAAAACAGGATGAAGATACCCCCAGAATTGCCGGTCAGTGGTTGGAGTACCTCCTGATCAAGATGGATGACTACAAAACCAACGAGAAGTATCCTCAGCCCAAGAAAATGAAGAGTCAGATGGACAAGCTATCCGTTGAGGATTTGGAAGCGGTCGCACACTACTTCGCCAGCCAGAAATAATTGGGCCACAGGAGGAAACATATCATGTATAATCTGTCACGTCGCAATTTTGTCAAATTGACCGGTGGCCTCGCGGCTGTTGGTTTGACCTCCCCCCTGCTCACCGGTTCCGCCCGGGCTGCCGAAGGCAAAAAGCGTGTGGTCATCATTGGTGGCGGATATGGCGGTGCCATCGCTTCCCGATACATCCGCATGGCAGACCCCAATATTGTTGTCACCCTGATCGAAAAAGAAAAAATTTACTACTCCTGCCCCCTCAGCAATCCGGTCATCATCAAAACCCGTGACCTGAAAGTGCAAAGGTGGACCTACGAAAATCTGGTCAAGAATGGCGTCAACGTGCAGTATGACGAAGTGGTGGAAATCGATCCGGTCAAAAAGTCCGTCACCACAGCCAAAGGCGCTTCGTTCTCCTATGACAAACTGGTGGTTTCCCCCGGGGTGGATTTCAAGTGGGAAGCCATCGAGGGATACAGCGAAAAAGCCAGCGAAAAAATTCCCCATGGCTGGAAAGCCGGTACCCAGACCCTGCTGTTGCAGGAACAGTTGAGTGCCATGACCGATGGCGACCCCTATATCATCGTTGCCCCCCCCATGCCGTTCCGTTGTCCACCCGGACCCTACGAGCGGGCCGGACTGGTGGCTTGGTATCTGAAGCAACACAAACCCAGATCCAAGGTGATCATTCTGGATGCCAAAGACAAATTTGCCAAACAGGGCCTCTTCATCAATGGCTGGAAAGAACTCGGCTACAATGTCGAGTGGGTCCCCGGCAACGAAGGGGGCAAAGTGACCCGTGTCGATGTGGAAGGCATGAAGGTTTTCACGGAAATGCAGGAGTACAAAAGCTCGGCCATCAACATTATCCCGGCGCAGAAAGCCGGAAAAATCGCCCACATGGCTGGACTGGTTGACAAGACGGGTTGGTGTCCAGTCAATCAGAAAACCTACGAGTCCACGATCCACAAAGACATCTATGTGATCGGTGACGCCTGCATCGCCACGGCGGAAATTCCCAAGTCTGGCTATGCTGCCAACAGCCAGGGCAAGATTGCCGCTGCCGCCATCGTGGCTGCCTTCAAGGGCCAGGGTGAACCCGACCCCTCTTACGTCAACACCTGTTACAGCCTGTTGTCACCGGATTACGGCATTTCCGTCGCCGCCATCTGGACTTTCAAAGACGGTCAGGTGACCAAGGTTTCGGGTGGCGTCTCCCCCGAAAAAGCCTCCGCCGCCTTCCGCAAACAGGAAGCCTCCTACGCCGAAAGCTGGTACCAGAGCATCATGGCGGAAATGTTCTCCTGATCTCTGCCACATGCCCATCGAAGAAGCGGGGTTTTGCCCCGCTTCTTTTTTGTGGCAGGGTTGAATATCCTGACACTCCTGGCTGGTTCTCCTTGACGGCAGGGGGTCAGGTCGTTTATCCAAAAGACCATGGGGGCCTGCTGCCAAAAAGTGGGTAACGGGTCATTCTATGGGCTGCTGTGCTTGCCGGAGAGGTTGACATGCAAAAAGCTGAGTTGAAAAATTTGAGCCGACGGGATTTTCTCCTGACGGCGGGTGTGGCAGGATTGTGCGTGGTGGCCATGGCAACCTTGCCGCAAGGGGCAAATGCTGCCGACATACAGGCACTCATTGCCGAACACGCCGGAGCCGGTACCCCGGCCATGGAAAAGGTGGTCCTTGAAGCACCCGAAAAAGCCGAAAGCGGTGCCGCCGTGCAGTTGGGTGTCAAGGTGAACCATCCCATGGAGGCCGGTAACTATATCGAGTCCGTCAGCATCTTCGTCGAAGACAATCCCAAACCTTTTGTCGGAAAATTTGAATTTTTCCCGGAAACCGGTGCCATTGACATGAAAATTCCTGTCAAAATGGCCAAGGGTTCCCAGGTACATGTCATCGCCAAGTCCAACTCGGGCAAATTGTACGGGGTGGTCAAGAAGGTTGATGTGGCCGAAGGTGGTTGTGCGGGCTGATAGCGCGGCAGCGTGCCCTTTTTCCAGCAAAATTTGGAGAGAATACTATGGCAGATACTGGTGGACCCCGCATCGCCGAGGTCAAGGGACCGGTCGCACCTGGAACCATTGTCGAAATCAAGGCCGCCATCCGGCATCCCATGGAGAGCGGTTTGCGCAAGGACAAAGAATCCGGTGAGGTCGTCCCCGCCCATTACGTCGAAAAGGTTGAGGCTGTCTATCTGGATAAACCTGTGGCCCGTGCCACCTGGACCGGTTCCGTGTCGAAAAATCCCATCTTCCGCTTCAATCTTAAAGCCACCAAAACCGGCAAATTGAAAATCACCTGGACAGACAACAAAGGCGGCAGTTGGAGCCAGGAAACCGAAATCAAAGTGCAATAATTTCCCTCGTGTAATCATGCAAAACCGCCCGGAAGCTTCCGGGCGGTTTTTTTTGGTCAGGATGTTGCATGTCCAGTTGGAACCATTTTGGACAATGCCACAATCTTTCCTGAGGAGGCACAGTGTTAGACTGGTTTGAGCGGAGAATGCGCCTGGGTAGTGGTCTGATCGACATCCTTTTCTACGATCTGGTCGCGTTGAGCGACATGGAGTTGCTGCAAGTCGCCGATGCCAAAGAAGGAGAAATTCTGGTCGTATCACCAGGTTTTGGCATGGGAGAAATTCCCGTCTATCCGACAGTGGATACTTTTCTGGAGGCTTGCAGCGGTGACAAGGCGGTTGATACCGTGGTCATCGCCGGGGTGGGCAGCAGCGCCGCCGGGACAGCAGCCTTTGCCAAAAACGTGGCCAATGTCCTGGATCGACGGGTGGCTGGAATCGTCTCCAGCCTCGGTTGGCGGGACGTTTTTTCCCAGGGACTCAAGGGGTTGACTGCGGAAGGATTTTCCGAACGCATCAATGCCACGTTACAGTTTTGGACCGGTTTGTTGCGTGAGGTCACCAGTGATGTTTTCTGGGGACAGATGGTGCGGTTTCGACTCAAGGGGAGTTATGTGGAAGGGATTCCGGAGTCGGAAATTTTGCTCCAGATATTGCGCCGCAACCAGAAGCAGATGCGCACCCTGGTGGGACACAGCAAGGGGAGTCTCAGTATTGCCAATGCCTTGTTTGGTTTGCGCGGGGAAAACGCCATCGAAAATACCCGCCTCAATGTGGTCACCTTCGGGTGCGGGGTCAACGTCCCCAACCAGTATACCAATATTTTCCAGTATATCGGCACCTGGGACATGCTGGGCATCACCAACACGACGGCCAAGGGCGAGTTGTGGCGGGGGCTTAACTGGGTGTGGTTCAAGGGGCACGACACCAACAGTCTCAACCAGTTCCATCTGCCGGTCGTGGATATTCTCAAGGAACTGAAGCCGCGCCTGATCGAATGAGGATCTGAGTTTGGGGAACCAATTTCTGCATCAGGAAGGGAAGAGCGTGAAATCGCCCCCGGGAGCAAGGCGGGGTGTGCTGGCTGTGCTGGCCGTGTTGTTGGCGGGTGGTATGGCGGCTGCCGATGACACTGTCCTTTGGCAATATCCCGAGAGCCTGCATTGGGACCCTTGGGCCACCGATGCACAGGTGGTCACCCTGCCCGGGTACAAGCCCTTCCCCAATCCCTTTGCCGGACTCAGTCACTCCCGGGAAGATGCCGAGCAGATGGCAAAATTCCGCGACGCCGCCGACAAGGGGGATGCCGATGGCCAGTATGGGGTCGGATACATGTATTTTCGTGGCCTCGGAGCGGGTCAGGATGATGCAGAGGCCTTGAAATGGTTTCGGTTGGCGGCAAAGCAGGGGCATATGCGCGCCCACAGTGCCATTGGGTTCATGTATGCCCAGGGTCGGGGGGTGGAAAAGAGTGCGCGTGAGGCGGTCCGCTGGTATCGATCTGCCGCTCAACGGGGTGAGGCTGAGGGACAGATTGGCCTGGGAAACATGTATTTCCAAGGTCAGGGGATAGCACGCGACGATCAACAGGCTGCGCAGTGGTTTCGCAAGGCTGCGGAGCAGGGTTCCAACCATGGCGCGACCAATCTGGGCTTGATGTATCTTTGGGGCCGTGGTGTTCCACAGGATGACCGGTTGGCGGTGCAGTGGTTGCGACAGGCTGCCGACCTGGGGGATGAACGGGCGCAACGCAATCTGGGCACCTTGTATGCCACCGGGCGGGGGGTTGCCCGTGATTTGAAGGCCGCGCAATACTGGACCCAAAAGGCCGAGGCCCAGGCACGAGAGCGGGAAAAAAACGAACCTCCCCGGGAGAGACCCCCGGTCCATCTGGTGTATGCCGGAGATGCGGTGATCCTGCCGGAGACGCCCAAACCGGGGGTTGGGGGTGGTTCGGTTGCTTTTGCCGGAGCGAACGCGCCCTACTCTGGTTTCGGTCCGGGAAGAGGCGGGAACAGCGTTGCGGTTGATGACACGGCGGGCGGACTCCCCAAAAATGTGGCGCGTCTGTTTCAGATGGCCGAGGCGGGGCATTTGGCGGCGCAGATGGATCTTGCCCAGCGCCATGCCCGGGGTTTGGGGGTGCCGCGCAATGATCTGGAGGCGGCGCGTTGGTTGCAGATGGCGGCGATGCAGGGCGACCCCAAGGCACAGTTCGGCATGGGGACGCTTTATACGCAGGGTCGGGGTGTTGATCGCAACGACCAGGAGGCGGCCCGTTGGTATCGCAAGGCAGCGGTACAGGGATTGCCGGAGGCGCAATACAGTCTGGGATTGGGTTATGCCCAGGGGCGTGGGATGGAGCCGGAACCTGCCGAGGCAATCCGGTGGTTTCGGCATGCTGCCGAGCAAAAATATCCCGAGGCTGAATTTGCCTTGGGGTGGTTGTATGCCGAGGGGCGGAACGTCCCCCAAAACCCGGTGGAAGCTTTTGCCTGGCTCAGCCTGGCCGCCGAACATGGTCATGCAAGAGCGGTAGCGGCCCGGGAGCAACTGGCCAAAACCCTGACTCCGGCGCAAGTGGCTGCCGGCCAACTGCGAATCCAGGAACAGAAGGGTCTTCTTGGTGAGGCAACACTTGCCGAGGGAACCCCGGTAGCGCCGGCGGTTGCTCCCCTTTCTCCGGCGGCATCGGGACCTGTGCATCAGGCCCCCTCCTCCCCTGCGGCTGCGGCGCTTGCTCCTGGTGAGACCCGTTTGGATGATCATCCGTTGCCGATTGGGCACCCGGATGCCCCCCGGGGTGAATTGGTGAAAAAGCCTCCACCTGTCAAAACAAAACCCTCTTCCCGGGTTGCAACCGGATCCAAGGAATCAGCACCAGCCAAGGCCAGGAAACCGGCTCCGGCTTCCGTGTCTCCGGAAGAGTCGGCTCCGGTCACTCCAGACGAGCAGGTGTCAGATTCACACTCTCACCAAAAGTCGGCTCCGGCGGCAGGCAAAACACAACCGGCCCCTCTGAAAAAGCCCGCTCCAGTTCCGGATTCTCAGCAGGAACCGGTCCCGGCTGAGAAAGAAAAGGCCGCTCCGGTTGCCGAGGCTCACAAGGGGTCGGCTGCAACTCCGGACGCGCACAAGGATCCGGCTCCGGCGACCCAGGAAAAGCCGGCCCAGGCTCCAGACGCTCACAAGCAACCCACTCCGGCGACCAGGGAAAAACCGGCAGGAGCCGCCGCTGGCAAGTCTGCCCCGGTTCCCTTCATTCCGAAGGAGGCTGCCCTGGCTCCCGCCAAGTCTCCCTCGGCTGCTCCCGCACCCAAAACGTCAACCACGACCAAAAAGGCCTCACCCGAGCCTGCCCCTCATAGCGAATAGAGCCAGCCGCGACAAAAAACCGCAGCCATGACGCCTCTGTCATGTCTGGATTGATTATCCCGGACCGGAAAAGACCTCCTCTATCGACTGGGCATCCAGAATTTTATCACTCCATTTTTCGATGGATTTTTTTTCTGCGGATTTGACCTTTTCTTCGATCTGTTTGGGGAGTTTCCCAAAGCGACGCCGCAACTGACGGAGCAGAATGGCGGCTCCACCTTCCTGGCGGCCTTTGAGTTTACCACGTTTTTCACTTTCCTTTTCTGCCTTTCTGAATATGGGGCGCAGGACATCATTTTCCATGACGTTGAAGACAAGTGCCATTTCTTCAGCCTCCTCGATGATGGCGGTTTCCAATTTGCGCAATCTGGACAGGACAAGCAGCCTGGTCAGGGCATCGGCTCTCGATTTTGTTGGCAGTTCGCTGATACGATACAGGATTTCACGAATGGTTTCCTGTTTATTTTCCATGTGGCAAAGGATGGCCAGGATATTTTCTCCCAGAGAGGGGCTGGCCAGCATCAACCGGCAGTCGATTGAGCGGATATCGATGACTTCGTACTGGAAAAATAAATTCTTCTCCCTGATGACGGCCTGGGGATTCCAGGCCTTGCTTCCAATATACAAGACCTTCTGAATCAATATTTTATCTTTGTAACGTTGGCGTATCAACGCATAGTACGTCAACATGCGCCAATCCATATCCTCGGAGGCACCTTGCAGTTCCAGATGAAAAATTGAATCGTCTTGCAACAGGAACAGCAGATCCGGGATTCTTTTCTGGGTGGAGGCAAACTCCACGGGGAGTATCTGGACAGCCTGCTGCCCGACCATGGTTTGTATCAAATTTTGCGGAGGGGACCCGAAGATATCCTTTATGGTTGTGTCGTACTGGGATCTGCTTTTCCCTGATTTTTTCATGATCGGATCACGTCCTGGTTGATCGGAAGCCAGGTTCAAGTCTGGTGAGCGTGGGAGACCCACTTGTTTGCATGCGTATTGAATATGCCGTCGAAAACCAATTGATCAAACGTCAATTCAGGGACCTTGCTTCTCCCCGCACGATTTTTCATTCGGACCAGTCCGTATCGTTCCAGGGTTTTCAGGGTTCTTGACAGATTGGACTCTTTGCGTTGCGATTGGATGGCCAATTCCTTGATGGAAGCCGGGGATGAGGTGGCAATCAAATTGAGAAGGGATTGATTTTTGGCATTCAGAACCTGGGCCAGAGACTCAAGCGAGGAAAACCAGATTTTTGGCGCTTCTTCATTGGGAACAAATTCACCCCGGGCGATGGCCAGCACCATGGCTTTTTGATCTTCGTAAGAGGCAATGCCGATCTTCAGGATTCGCACATCGCTGACATTCATTTCAATACTTCCCTTCCATTTCCCAATCATCCAT
>JADGCO010000012.1:0-44659 GCA_015228935.1 Magnetococcales bacterium
GGTTTACCAAGCACAATGGCCCAATAGCATTTTTCCACCAGACCCGCCGCAAACAATTTACCCAGACGCCGCAAAGCCTGCCGGTGCCGCCCAAAGACCAGACAGCCACTGGTCAGTCGGTCAAGCCGATGGGCCAATTCCGGCAATCGTCGCGGATCAGAGCCAAGTTTTTCACGACAGGCCCCGATATGCAGACCATTTCCCGGTCCGCCATGTACGGCAATACCAGCCGGCTTGTCCAGGACCAGCAGCCAAGCATCCTGATACAGAACCCGCTTCAGCATCTGTGCAGGCAGAGAATCATTCATCCAGCAGAAAGCAATCCGCGGGGAGGAACGGAGAAACCGAGCCGTTCCAGCTCTTCAGCCAGATGACATGCCAGTCGCTCAGTCTGGGGAGCGACCTCGCCGGACAGCTCCAGGCCCATGGCCAGTTCAGTGGGTTCGATTCCGTAGAGGGTCATGGTTTCAGGCCGTTTTTCGGTGATGCAAGGCTGTGACAGAATGCTGGGCAAACCATCCGGGTTGAGGGCATTTTGATGGTTGATGAAGTCAGGAATCTCCCTGCCAACCAGTTTCAGGAGACTGCCCGGCTCAGCACCGGCATTGAAGGCATTGACCAGGATGACATGTTTGGCCTGGGAAATGGCTCCGTCCAGATCCTGTTCCATGGAAGCTCCGTCGCTGATCTGCACGCCGGGAGGAATCTGAAAATTGCGTTGCAGAATTTCCACCGTGCGCACGCCTGCGCCAGCGTCGCCCTGGTTGACATTACCGATTCCCAAAACCAGGACTTGAATTGACGACTCCTTTTGCAGCATCTGGACTTCTCCTTTCCTGGCCTGCCGTCGATTCCAGGTTTCGTTCATGTCCTGATCTGTTGTTGATTCCAGGTTTCGTTCATGTCCTGACCCCTTGTCGATTCCAGGTTCTCTCACACACGTCCCCTTGGTGTGGTAACGGTTTATAGCAAAAAGTTCTCGTATGTGACATTTTTTACCATTTCGTTACATTAAAGATGTGGATTGACTGGATTTGCGGATATGATCCGAATGAATTCCGGGTATTTATTTCCGGAAGTGGATTTCCAGACGACTGGCAGCAGTCTGGAAATGGGAAATAGAGTGGTCAGGAAGATTTTTTCCATGACGTTGCACGCCGGCTTGTGGCAAATTTACACGTTGAGATTGAGATTGGGGGCATTTGCCTGCTCAGGAATGCTTTCGGGAACAAGCCTGATAAAATTGTGATAACGGATGCGGGGCATTGCCCGCGAAGAGGAGGATGCAACCCTCATGAAACCTGATCCCAAAGCGGTTGATTCGGAGGAGTCGGAGGCGACCCAACTCAGCCCTGCGCTCCGGCCTGGCACTTTGCCTGGTCCGGTTGCCGACGGCGAGGAAGATGCGGGTGCGACCCAAATCAGTCCGGCACCTGGTCGGGTTGCGGATGATGCGGAGGATGCAGGGGCGACCCAAATCAGTCCGGCACTTGGTCGGGTTGCGGAGGATGCGGAGGATGCGGGTGCGACCCAAATCAGTCCGGCACTTGGTCGGGTTGCGGAGGATGATGAGGATGATGGGGGAGCAACCCGGATCACCCCTGCGTCCGGTCTGGCTGCCATGGAGGAGGATGGTGCCACAGTGCGGGCCGTGCCTCAGGAAGAAGACAACGACGGTGCAACTGTCCAGGCCGTATCCGGTATTGGGGGAGCAACCCGCACCTCGGTTTCCGCGACGGGTGGCGTTGATTATCGCAGTTCGAGCCGCACGGGTTCCACCACCGATGACACGAACCGGAGTGATCAGAAATCCCAGGCACCCGTCATACCGGAAAATGGCGATGCCTTGCCGGTCGGCCACATGCTCATGTGGTACAAGATCGAAAAGGTTCTGGGGCAGGGTGGTTTCGGTCTGACCTACAAGGCACATGATACCCGTCTGGACAATTATGTCGCCGTCAAGGAATTTTTGCCGACCCAGTTGGCCGTGCGCCGGTCGGATAAAACGATTCAACCCAAATCGCCGCAGCACGAAGAGCTGTTCGTCAAAGGTCGCAACCGGTTCTTGGATGAAGCCCGTACCCTGGCCAAATTCAAACATCCCAGTCTCGTGCGTGTGGCCACCTTTTTCGAAGAAAACAATACCGCCTACATGGCCATGGAGTATGAAGACGGCCAATCCCTGTCGGCGGTATTGAAAGAAAAGAAAATTCTGGAAGAAAAAGAGCTGTTGACCGTGGTCATTCCCCTGCTCAAGGGACTGAATGTCCTGCACGAAGCCAACATCATCCATCGGGATATCAAGCCGGACAATATTTTTATTCGCCACAAGGATGGTTCGCCGGTGCTGCTCGATTTTGGTTCGGCCCGGAAAACCGAAGAAGGGGGGGGAGGCGGGCACATGACGGCCATGCTGACGCCCAATTATGCCCCCATGGAACAATATTTCGAAGATGCCAGCCGTCAGGGTCCATGGACCGACATTTACGCGATGGGTGCCGTGATGTATCGCTCCATCAGCGGGCGCAAGCCTGTCGGGGCACCTCAGCGCAGCAGCGCCATCATGCGCAATCAACCGGATCCGCTTGTTGCCGCAGTGGAAGTTGGCAAGGGACGTTATTCGGAATCGTTGCTCGAAGCCATCGATCTGGCCCTCAAGGTGGTAGAAACGGATCGTCCCAAATCGATCCAGTCATGGCTGGCCACGGTCAAAGTGAGTCAGGCGGAAGGGGATGAACAGAGTGCTGCGGAACTCCTGGGATTCGATCTGGCCAAAATGCCGACCAAAACCAGGGCCATTTTTGGTCTCCTGGCGGGTATTGTGTTGCTGGGGGCTGGATCCACATTCTGGGCTTTGACGCGCGAAAGTGGCCCCCGGATCATCTCCGCCCAGGAAGAACTGGCCACCAAGGTGGAACAGGCACGTTCCTCAGCGATGGCCGGAAATGCCGAGGCCATGTTCCAGTTGGCAAAAATGTACGAAGAAGGGGCCGGTGTTCCAAAAAATCCGTCCATCAGCATGGATTGGCTGCGCAAATCGGCTGACAAAGGCTGGGCAGATGCCCAATATATGCTGGGCAATGCCTATTTTTCGGGTACCGGTGTGCCCAAGGATGTCAAGGAGGCTGTTGCCTGGATTGAAAAGTCGGCACGATCCGGTTCTGTATCAGGTCAGTATCAGTATGCCCAGTTTCTTCGGAAAGGCATTGGAACAACCGCCAATCCCCAGGAAGCCAAGGTCTGGTTCCAAAAAGCGGCCGAAGGGGGACAGCCCCAGGCGCAATATGAAGTGGCCCTTGATACGATCTCCCGCAAGGGAACTCCCGAGGATGAACGCAAGGCCTTTATTCTGTTTCTCAAGGCTGCAGATCAAGGTATTGGAGAAGCCCAGCTTCAGACGGCTATCCTGTTTGAGACGGGTCGTGGAACCCAGGCTGATCAGGGAAAGGCCAACCAGTATTATCGGAAAGCGGCGGCTCTTGGCAGCATGGATGCGCAGATTCGTCTGGCCAATCGGTTGTGGGATGGTGTGGGCAGCGAACGCAACATGAACGATGCTGCCCAATTCTTCCTGGAAGCAGCCCACAAGGGAGATGTGGAGTCCCAAGCGCGCATCGCCGAAATTTATGCACTCGGTCAGGGGTTGCCTGTTGACCATATCCAGTCCATGAACTGGTTCACCAAGGCTGCCGAAGGAGGGTCTGTGCGGGCCCAATATCTCCTCGGTGAAAAATATCTGAAGGGTGACGGCGTGTCACCCGACCCGGAAACCGCCGCCAAATGGTATTACCTGGCCGCACAGAAAGGCCATGTCCAGGCACAAACCCGGTATGCCATGCAGAAAAAAATGGGTATGGGCGTTTCGCGTGATCTGCCCGAAGCCATTGTCTGGTTTACCAGATCTGCCGAAAAAGAGGATGCCCAGTCCCAGAACCAACTGGGCACCATGTATGAAAAAGGCGAGGGGACCCCGGTCAATCTGGCCAAGGCTGTCCATTGGTATCAAAAAGCCGCCGAACACGGCTTGGCATCTGCGCAAACCAGTCTGGGTTGGATGTACGAAGAGGGGCGTGGGGTCGAGAAAAATTTGACCACAGCCGCCAAATGGTATCTGAAGGCTGCCATGCAGGGGGAAGTTCGTGCCCAGAACAGTCTGGGTTGGATGTACGAGGAGGGCCGTGGGGTTCCGAAGGATGTTGTCAAATCGTTTGCCTGGTACAGTCTGGCCTCTCTCAAGGATGACAAAGATGCCCTGCGCAATCTGGAGATGGTCGGCAAAACCTTGAATCAGGAACAGCGCCTCAAAGGTCGGGAACTGGCCCGCGAGTGGTTGAAGGCGCAGCAAACACCCAATGCCGCAGACAAGGAAAAGGGAACACCCGGACCGTGAGAATTTGCCGTTCTCGGTCAGCCGTTGTTCCCTTGTTTGACTGATTCGGTTGATTCAGACGTTGCAACCTTTTTCCGGGAGCTGCGCGACATCTCTCCAGGTGTTGCGACCCCTCTTCTGCGCGTGATTATTGGCCTTGCAGGGCTTTCATCATGTCGCTGTACCCTTTGAGGGCCTGGACGCCTTCTTCGATGGAGCTGACCTTGTCCTTGGCTGCCGGTGGGGCTTGATGCGGGGCTGCGGCCACGGGGGGTGCCGCCGCTACCTGAGTCGGTTGGACGGGGGCTTTTTTGGCGACGGCGACCGGGTTATGTACGTCAAGCCATTGACGAACATCACGTCCGGCAATCAAAACCTTGTCCTGGCGAATGGTCCGGATTTTGGCACCAGTATCGCCAAAATCGTCACCTTCCCGATACAGGCGTCCATCAATGACGGCAAAGCGATTTTCACCGGCAACATAGGCCATGGAGATGATTCTTGCCTGATAATCTTCTTTGGCTTGGCTCAGGATGCGTTCGGATTGTTCCAGTGCCTGCGAGGAAAACCCGACCATTTGCATGTTGATGTCACCGGTTACGGCCTGCTTTGGATTGTGCAACTGGTTGAGTCTGGGGTGCAACTGGCTGATTTTGGATCGCATGACTGCATCAATGGGCGGAATTTTTGGTTTTTCCCTGTTGATTTCATCCGAGATGGATGCAATTTTTGACTCTTGATTGGCCTCTACTCCGTACACGAATTCATACCCGTGATACAGACCGACCCCGAAAAATGAGACCACGAGAATCACGACTGAAACCAGGCCGATTGAATTTTTTTTCATAAATTGTGCCCACCTGAGGCTTTGTTTGTTAAGGGTGTGACAATCCGGGAAGTTTTGTGATTTTTCTCAGGTTTCCGGGATTTTATTGACGTTTTTTCGCAACCAGATATTCTCCTTTGATATTCAGAATCACTTTGCTGCCAAAGGCATCCTTTTTTTCTGACATGGTCGGAGATTCCAGTTTGGCCTTCGCAAGATATTCAGGAGAGGTCTCAGTGATTATTTCAATGTGTTCCGGGCTGAAATAATAATCTCCTCCGTGCATGATGTTGGCGATGATCAAACGGAAATCGTTTGCCTGCAACATTTTTGTGATGTTTTCTATCTTGAAGGAGAACCAGTCGTTTTCCGACGTTTGTCTGTTTTTGGCTTCGCTGATAAAGTTGCCAACTTCTTTGGAGAAGGCGTTGAAGGTTTTGACCTGGTTTTGAATTGTTTCCATGGATGCCCTGTATTCCTGAGCAGCTTTCATTTTATTATTGGCCAGGACGAGTTCATTGTACGATCCGAACGCCAGATTGAAGCTGTGAGGCAGGGCAACGGCTCCTAGAACGGATAGCAAGAGCAGGATAATTCGATTGACCATTCCTATTTACTCCAGAGTGCAGGTTTTCAAGTCGAGCCAAGCCAATCCAGGTCGGACTTTCTTTAATGTACGCGATTGCAGGTGGTTTTTTCCAGGAAAATATTATCGATATGCTGGTTGCTGCATGGGTGGCAGGCACGGCTTGTATCGGGGTGGTGATTCCATGTTCGGGCTTCCGGGTATCCAGGGTTTGCATGAAAAATCGCCGGGTGGCGCTGATGAACAGAATGCGGGGGGTGTCAAGCATGTTTGATACCAAAACAGGAACACTGATTTGTCGAGCAGACGCTGTGGTATGTCGAACCGAACTGGTGTGAATTATTTTGGTATATAATTTGCTTGACTTGCCCTGTTCCCTGCGTTTATCGCTGGCTTGTCCGGTCCGCATCATTCGGGCCGAAAATTTAATGATATGGGCAAATATGGTCTTGCAAATGAACCCAAATGGGTTAAGATAACCAAACGGGAAATTTTGTTTGAGTTTTTTCGGTTTTGAGCCAGGAATATCCTGGTCCCGGTTCGTCCAGATCTTGAGCAATTCATCAGAAGAGGAGAGATGGCTAACATGTTGAACAATAATAGAAACCAAAAAGAACAGGGCTTCTCCATGGTGGAGTTGGCCATCGTTCTGGCGATCATCGCCCTGATCGTCGGTGCCGTAGCCGTCGGCAAAGACCTCCAGCGCAACGCAGAGTACAGAAAGATTGCCAACAAGTTTATCGGCCAGTGGGCACAGGCCTACAATCAGTACTATGAGCGGACCGGCGTCGTCATCGGTGACAGCTTCGATACCCCGACGGGTAAAGTGAAACAGGCTGATACAACGTTCATGGGTGGGTCAACTCTGTCAAATGAAATGATCCGCTTCGGTATCCGTCTGCCCCAGGGGCAAGGTCGTGGAACTGGCGAAACATCCTCTGCCAGAGCGACGGAATATCGCTATCTCGACCAGTCCGGTGTGCCTCACCTCCTGACACTCTCCTTCGTCTACAATGGTTCAGCCAACAGCGCTGATTACAACAACCTGGTCGGTAACCTCATGTACCTGACCAACGTGACGCCGAAACTGGGTTCCACCACCGATGCCCTGATCGACGGTGTCGTCGAATACAACGGTGGCTACTTCCGTGGCAGCGCAGACTGGTCCAGTCAGAAGTCTGCCACGACGACCTACTCCTCCGAAGAAAGTGCCGAGCAAGATCTGACAGCAATCTGGAAAATGAACCAGTAATTTGTGTTTACTGGAGGTTTGCTGGAAATGGAAACGGCCCTTGGTGGGCCGTTTCTTTTTTGGTATTCCCTGTAGACACCAGGACAGGCGCATTTTTTGTATCAGTTTCTGTGATTTCAATATGTCATGAGCATTATGCCGGCAATTTCTAAAATTTAACATATTGATTTTACAAATATAATAATTATATATCCGATTGCCCTGGTATGGACTCCAATTTTTGATGCATTCATGAATAGACCTGTGGTAGGATGTGAGAACAGGTCACTAGACCTGCTTGTTTGGTGGATCTTGCTGTTACCGTTGACCAGTCGTTCGACATCCCGAAATGTGCGTACCTACTTGCAGGATGCCGGGGTTGACGCAAGGCCTTGGAAGCTTTCTCTGGGGCTTTTCAGAAAATCCAGAAATTTCATATGGAGTTTTGGCCACCAGGATGTGCGTGGGTCGTGTTGGCCATATTGAAAGTTCTGCCGGGGTTTTGTTTTTTTACTGGGAAGATTTCTGGTCCCGGGTGTCCATCGTCTTGATGAATCAAAGAGGAGGTTTGTTAGATGTCGAACAAAATCAATAGCAAAAAAGAACAGGGCTTCTCCATGGTGGAGTTGGCCATCGTCCTGGCGATCATCGCCCTGATCGTCGGTGCCGTGGCCGTCGGCAAAGACCTCCAGCGCAACGCAGAGTACAGAAAGATTGCCAACAAGTTCATTGGCCAGTGGGCACAGGCCTACAATCAGTACTACGAGCGGACCGGCGTCGTCATTGGTGACAGCTTCGATACCCCGACGGGTAAAGTGAAACAGGCTGATACAACGTTCATGGGTGGGTCAACTCTGTCAAATGAAATGATCCGCTTCGGTATCCGTCTGCCCCAGGGGCAAGGTCGTGGAACTGGCGAAACATCCTCTGCCAGAGCGACGGAATATCGCTATCTCGACCAGTCCGGTGTGCCTCACCTCCTGACACTCTCCTTCGTCTACAATGGTTCAGCCAACAGCGCTGAATACAACAACCTGGTCGGTAACCTCATGTTCCTGACCAACGTGACGCCGAAGCTGGGTTCTACCACCGATGCCCTGATCGACGGTGTCGTCGAATACAACGGTGGCTACTTCCGTGGCAGCAAAGACTGGTCCAGTCAGAAGTCAGCGGGTGCCACCCAAGCCTCCGAAGAAAGTGCCGAGGAAGATCTGACCGCAGTCTGGAAAATGAACCAGTAATTTGTTTTTACTGGAGGTTTGCTGGAAATGGAAACGGCCCTTCGAGGGCCGTTTCTTTTTTGGGGAGCATGGGGCTTCAATACCATGATTCGCCATCAAAAATATCAAAAAAACTCGTTGGCCTTTGACTCTGGGAGAGCAGCCATGCGCATCAATGGACGTGGTCAGGTGACCATTCCCCAGGCCCTGCGGGAGCGTTTTGGATTGTTGCCACATACCGAGGTTGAATTTGTGGATCGGAATGGAGAACTCGTTTTGATCAAAAATTCACAAGATCGGCAGAGTCGTCTGTGCGCCTTGCGCGGTCAGATCAAGAGTTCTCTGAGTACCGATGAAATCATGGCATTTTTGCGGGACTGACGTAAATGAAGGATTGGATGGCTGCATTTTTGACCGGGCGGGTTTTTCGTCAATATCGAGAACAGGTTAGCAACAAATCCCGCATGCTTGCAGACTTTATTATTGGAGCGCATGCGTCGGTGTGTGGGTATGGACTCATCAGTCGTGATCGTGATTATGGCCGGTTTTTTCACGTCGAATGGTTCGATACCTCGAAAAAATTGGATTCTTGACGCAGAATTTTAGCAGGCCGAGGCTTTTTTCCGAGGCTTTCCAAGAAATCCAGGAAGCTCAACTGAAAAATTTGACCACCAAGGGGGATATCGTGATGCTTAAAAGCGCCATGCGCGAGTTCAAGACCCAGATCAAGGGGAAGTTTCGTGAACAGGAAGCCAAGCTCAAGGGAGAGTTGCGTGAGCAAGAAACAGGATTGCAAGGGGAGTTGATCCTGATAAAATGGATGCTGGCCGTGGTCGTTGCCGTGACCGTGCTGCTGCCTGCTTTGAAGACGCTGCTGGGGTAGATTTCGTTCGACGTGCTTTGTGGCAGGATGTTCATGCAGCAACCTGCTCGAAAGAAAAGTGGGGTAAATCCGCTCGTTCCCGCGCATGCTCGACTGTCATCGCGCAAAGTTGTCCCTCTTCGCTGAATTCGATCAGTGTATTCTCGTCGATATCCCGCGACTCCACGGCTGTGCGCTCACAAAACTGGATATAAAGCGTGTCAGTATCAGGAAAATAGCGGATTTTCAAGGTGTAAATCCCCTGTCAAAGAAGGCATTATGAATGGTCTTTTCATCGTCCAGGAGAATGACTCGTAACCAGCGTTTTTCTGCCTCATGGATACAGCGCCAATGCCGATAACGTCCATCAGCTTGCCGTTTTGGATACTCTGGTGCCGATGCTGTTTGAAGAATCCAGTCCATGGCAATATTCGCACGATCCGGGCGTTGACGCATTGCGTGAAAATAGGCCGTAAATTGCCATCCCAATCAATTGCCTCAATAAATCATATTCGTTCGGTTGATCGGACCTTGCACAATCACCGCGTCACTTCCCGGGTTGTGCCACAGGAGCGGGAGTACGCATCTCCTGGGTCTGGGTGTGAAAATGGACTGGCACCGGCGGTGGGACGAATCGATTGATGGCTGCGACGCCGCTGAGAATGATGAAGCCGGTGGCGATCACCCATTTGATGGTTTCCACCTTGGAGGTTTCAATTTCCTTGCGTAATTCGGCTTTGCTCAGTTCGATCTCCTTACGCAATTCCACTTTGATCATCTCAATTTTATTTTCCATCCGATTTTCCATGCGAAGAACATCCCCCGTGGTGGCCAACTTTTTCTGTTCCTCATGCCGGGATTTTTCCACCTGTTGAATGACTCTGGAAATCGCCCTGGCCTGGGCTTCGGCCTGATTGGGTGGTACCCCGGCCGTCTCCAATTCCTTCACGAAGGCCAGGGTATCGAACGCGACATCGGCGATCATGTATTCCTCCTCGCCCGGATCCTCATTTTCCGGGTTGTGTCGCAGGAGCGGGGGTGCGCATCTCCTGGGTCTGGGTGTGAAAATGAACTGGTACCGGTGGTGGGACGAATCGATTGATGGCTGCAACGCCGCTGAGAATGATAAAGCCGGTGGCGATCACCCATTTGATGGTTTCCACCTTGGAAGTTCCAATGTCCTTGCGCAATTCCACTTTTGCCAGTTCAATTTGATTTCCCATGCGAAGAACATCCCCCCTGGTGGCCAACTCTTTCTGTTCTTCATGCCGGGATTTTTCTACCTGCTGAATGACTCTGGAAAGTGCCCTGGCCTGGGCTTCGGCCTGATTGGGGGGTATCCCGGCCGTCTCCAACTCCTTTACGAAGGCCAGAGTATCGAACGTGATGTCGGCGATCATGTATGGCTGCCTCTCCCTACTATATTGATATAGCGAACCCAGGATACACCAAAGAATCTGGGCAGGTCCAACGGTTTGTCATTTTTTTCTTGCCTTGTGACGGAACCATGCCTATCTTGCAGGCTTTACCGGTTTTTTAGGGGCCGGCAGTGCCGTTTCGGCAACTCCTCCATAAGCACCGGTTTTATTGTCAATGTGTTGCCTGGGAGTCATGAGGATGTCGCAAGCAGTTCGGGGTTCGGTCAAATGGTTCAATAATGCCAAAGGGTTCGGTTTTATCGCTCCCGATGAAGGCGGGGAAGATGTCTTTGTCCATTTTTCGGCCATTCAGGCCAGCGGGTTTCGCAGCCTGGAGGAGGGACAACGGGTGAGCTTCGAAGTGGTCCGCGGCCTCAAAGGGCTGCAAGCCGCGAATGTCAGCCCGGTGACCGACTGATCGTTCGTTTGTCCTGGTCCACGCAAAAACTTGAAAAACCCGAACCTTCCGGTCTCGGGTTTTTTTCTTTCCGGATACGTCATGGGCGATGAATTTACAGAAAAATCCTTTTTTCTCTCCGCCTTTCACGGGACCACCTTGACCTTTGCCCTGTCGGCGGAGAGCCATGTCGAGCCGGTGGCCATGGGACGTTTTCGTCGGGTTCTCGAAGAGTTGCTCTCCGCCGGGGCGCGGGCCTGGATCCTCTACCAGGAAATTCCGGAAATCCTCTCCGGCCTGGATGAACTGATTCCGACGGACAATCAACATACCCGGGAACAATCCAACCTCTCCGTCAGCCTGAGATCCCTGTGTCGGGGAGAGGAATCCCTGGTCCTGACCGGCGTGGGGTGCGCTGGCGGCGCACCATTCTGGGATCAGGTGGTCACCCTGACCACCCGTTTTCGGGTTTCACGGCTCGTCCTGCCACACCACAGCGGCGGAATTACCGATTCCCAAGGCCGGATCATGAGTTACGTCAACCACCGGTTTCTGGTCCGCCTGGCGCACGCGGGGCATGACATTCTGGGGCGCATCCATGCCTTGCTGACCGGAGGCGTCGCCGAAGTCAGTCTGTGTCGGTTGGCCGATATCGACCAGGAACTGTTCACGTACCAGGGAAGCGGGACCTTTTTCTCCTGGCGCCACTATTGCCGGGTCCGCCCCCTGGTCCTGAATGACTTTCCGCGCGTGGAAGCCATCATCCGGCGCGGCGAACGAGAAGGCTATCTCCTGCAACGCTCCGATGCCGAATTGGCCGATGTCCTCTTCAGCGGCTATGGGGCCTTTATCGGCGGCAATCACCTGGCCGGGATTTGTGGCTTGCTGTATGAACCCTACCAGGAGATGCGTGCCGGAGAGATTGTCTCTCTGTATGCCATGACCCGCTTCAAAGGCGAAGGGGTGGGCGTGCAGCTCGTAGCCAGGGCCAAACGGGATGCCCGACGCCTGGGGTTGCGCTATCTCTTTGCCTGCGCCCGCCGCCCCGGCGTGGTGGATTTTTTTTGTCGCAACGGTTTCTCGCCTGTTCCTCATGAACAGGTGCCCCCAACCAAATGGCAGGGGTATGATGACAAGCGCAAAGTGGATGTTGTCTGTGTACGCCTGAATCTTGCGGAGTGAAGCGTGGAACAAGTCTGGATCATCGGAGCGGGGGTCATCGGCTGTGCCTGTGCCATGCGCCTGCTCCAGGCCGGCTTTCCGGTCACACTGTTGGAAAAATCCCTTCCCGGAGCCGAATCCTCGGCAGCAGCAGCCGGCATTCTCGGTGCCCAATCCGAGGTTTCCGGTACCGGCCCGTTTCTGGATCTTTGCCTGGCCAGTCGCCAACGGTTTCCCGAATTTGTCCGGGAGGTTGAAGAGATTTCACGCATCTCCGTCGGTTACGAGGCCTCCGGAGTCCTGGAGGTGGCCCTGGATCCGGGCGAAGGTCGCCTGGCCGTCGGACGTGCCCAATGGATGTTGGATCAAGGTTTGCGTGTGGAACTCCTGGATCGGGAAGCAGCCCGCTCCCTGGAACCGGCCCTGACGCCACATTTGATCGGAGCCAATTATTATCCAGACGATCACCAGGTGGATCCGGTCGCCCTGTCTCGCGCCCTGGCTGCCACAGTTGCCCGTTTGGGTGGACGTTTTCAGGGTGGGGTCGGTGTGCGCGGGGTGCGTATCGAACAACAACAGGTTGTTGCCATCGTGAGTGATACGGAACAGATTCCGGCAACCCGGGTGGTCGTGGCCGGGGGTGCCTGGAGTGCGCATCTGGCGGGCATTCCCCCCTTGCGCACCACCGTCAAACCCATGGCCGGTCAGATTGTCCAGGTCGAAACCCGTCCCCCTCTGTTTCGCCATGTGGTTTACGGTTACAAAGGATACATCGTGCCGCGGGCCGATGGTCGTATCCTGATGGGGTCTACCCTCGAAGATCGGGGCTTTGACAAGGCCGTAACTGTGGCCGGGCTGCAACGTATCACCAGCATGGCCATCGAGATGGTACCGGATTTAGGGGTGGCCCGTATCCTGGATACCTGGTCCGGCCTGCGACCGGCGACCGGGGATGGCTTGCCGATTCTGGGGGGCGGTCCAGTGCAAGGCCTGTATCATGCGACCGGTCACTATCGCAATGGGATTCTGCTGACGCCCGTGACCGCCGATGTGATCACCACCCTGGTGGCGGGTGGCCAGCCTGCCCTGGATATCGCTCCTTTTGCCGCCGGATTGAAAAATTCGTAACGATTCAGTCCCCCCACTAAAAAACGTTTGAAAAACTGGGATGGAAGTCCAGGAGGAAGCGGCTCTGCCCTTCCTCTTGGCGGGGTTTGGGGCGGAGCCCCAACAGAGTCTTTCTTATCAATTTTTTTTTGCAATGGTTCTGAATAGAAACGAAAATCATATGAAAAATGGCAATGAAAATCCGGAAGGCAAGGGTGTTTCCTCCCCTGATTGTTTGTTCATACCCGTTGACCCGGAACAGGTCGCAAGAGAGCGCCGCAAAGCCAAGATATTGAAACGTTCCCAATGGTGGAAAAATCTCACGGGTCAGGGCAAATGTGCCTATTGTGGCCAACGCACCCCACCCCGGGAGCTGACCATGGATCATGTCGTGCCCCTGATTCGGGGCGGGTTTTCCACGCGCAGCAATTGCGTCCCGGCATGTCCGGCATGCAATCAGAACAAACAAAACCTGCCGGCAGAGTCATGGAAGGCGTTTCGGGAGGAGCAGGAGAACCAATAAGCACGTGCCAGGCAGAGCCGGTGCAGGGGAAGTCAATATACACATGTCGGGCAGAACAGGTGCCAGGGTGAGTCAATAAGCACATGCCGGGCTGAGTGTTGCCAGGGGGATTCAATAAGCACGTGCCGGGCAGAACCTGGGTCTTGAAAGGCGTGCTTGTGGATACGGTCGAAAAACGTGGAAGAAGATGTTCCGGGATGCCTGAAAGACCCGGGATTATCGATCCGACACAGGCACAGGAGGGGCGTTGGCCGGCATGTCGATTTCCCGGGAGCCGGGAGCCAGGCGCATGATGCCACGCAGCATGGGCAGGGTGAGAAACGTAGTGATGATCGCCATGAACATCATGGCCGAAAAACAGGAATCGGAGATGATGCCGGCTTCACGAAAGATGGAGAGGATCAGGACCTCCATCATGCCCTTGGTTTGCATGAGGACCCCCAGTTTGATGGAGGCTGGCCAACTCTCGCCGGTCCAGCGTGCCGGAAAGGTGGTGCCAATGAACTTTCCCGCCATGCTGACCAGGGTCACGATCAAGGTGATGGTGGCCAGATGGTCCGAGGTGACATCGAATGAGGTACGCATGCCCGTCAAGGTGAAGAAGAAGGGGAGCAACACGACCACGGTGATGGGTTCCAGACGGTCGATCAGGGTTTGTTTATAGGCGCGGGGAATGATCACGCCCATCATGAATCCCCCCAGGGCGACATGGAGGCCGATCCACTCCGTGGCGAGGGCCGAGCCAAAGACCGAGATGCATACCGTGATCAGACCGGCATCACCCAGAATGCTGTCCTGAACGAGGATGCGGCGCAAAAGCGGCCCGACCACGAATACCATGATCAGCATGTAGGGAACGATGGCCAGCGGGACCCAGAATGAACCGGTCAACCCACTGTCACCACCCCGGGTGGCCCCGGCCAGAAATATGGCCAGAATGGCCCAGAGAATGGCGTCATTGGTGGCGGCCATGCCCAGGGTGATGCGTCCCAGGCGGTGTTCCCTGAGGCCGGTTTCCCGCAGAATGGCACCCAGGACAGGCAGGGCTGTCACGCCGCTGCTCAAGCCGATGGCAATGGCAAAGTGCAGGGGTGTGGCATTGGGACCCACACTTTCCGGAAAGCGCCCGGCAATGAAAGCCCCGGTGAAGCCGCCGACGATGCTGGGCACCAGGAAACTCAGCAGGCTCACGATGGCAAAACGACGCCCCAGCGATTTCAGTTCGGTCGGATCCAGGTGCAGGCCGGTCAGAAAGGTGAACAGGACAATGGCAAGCCAGGCCGGTCCGGTCAGACTCTGGATGGAGTTGTTGGCAAACAGGACCGACCATGTCTCCGGTGCTACATGGCCCAGGACAGATGGCCCCAGGGTCACTCCAAGGAGAATTTGCAGCACGACCAGAGGAACCATGCCGTGAACACCAGGAATGCGCCATACCAGATAGGGCAGGCCAATGACCAGGAGTGCCTGGGTAAAAAATACGGCGCTGGCAGTCATTCCACCTCAACCACTTCTGCCGCGTCGGGTTCGTAGAAGGTATACCCGTTGCGCTGGCGATTTTTGGTTAGATACATGGCCTGGTCGGCCTTTTTCAGCAGAGTGACAGGATCCCGGCCATGTTCCGGGTGCAGCGCGATACCGACACTGGCTCCGACATGGCACTCCTGATCCTTGATCAGGAACGGCTTGCGTATCTGCTCGATGATGCGTTGCACGATACGCACGATATCGTCCCGACGCGATGGTTCTTGCAGGATCAGGGTGAATTCATCGCCACCCAGGCGCGCCACGGTGTCTCCTTCCCGCATGCAGGCACAAATGCGTTTGGCCACTTCCACGAGCAGCAGGTCGCCGGCCTCGTGACCCAGATTATCGTTGATTTTTTTAAAGTGGTCCAGGTCCATGAAGAGGACCGCCAGGGATCTTCCTTCACGGCGCACCTGCGCCAGGGAACGTTGCAGGAGTTCCTGAAAGAGCAGCCTGTTCGGCAGGCCGGTCAGTGTGTCGTGGTGGGCTTTCTGGCGTAACTTTTCTTCGGCATCCCTGAGCTGTTTTTCAATCTGACGCCGTTCGATGATGCCGGCCAGGGTGTTGGCAATCGTGGTCAGAAAGGCATCCTCCTCGGGGTTGCGGGGATGACCATCCGGGAGATACAGGTTCAAGACTCCCAGCAGACGTTCCCGGGAAAGGATGGGAATACAATAGTGACCATGGGGTTTGATGCCGTCAAAGGTGACATCGTGACGTTCATCTATCTGGCTGGAAAAGACAATTTGCCGGCTTTCCGCCGCACGACCACACAGACAGTATCCAATCGGAATCCGGGCGCAGGATGTCAATAACGGTGTGGAAAGATTTCTCTGGGCCAGCAGGACCAGCTCTCCCGTATCCGGGTCGGTGAGGAAGATGGAGCCTTTGGCAACGATGGAGAGCCAGGAAACGGCAAGGATGATATCCAAAGCCACTTCAAGTTGGTGTTCGAGCGTGAGGTCTTCAAGTCCGGTTTCCAGCAAGGCGCTGATGGCAATACGGGAAATCTGACTGTGCAACTCCCGGTCTTCTTCTGCCTTGCGGTCCGTGATGTCGCGGAAGACCACCACACCGCCCTTGATTTCCATGTCGTCCAGGATGGGAGAACAGGCGTACTCCACCGCAAAATGGGTTCCATCCTTGCGCCAGAAAACCTCATTCGACACCCTTCGGGTCACTTTCTCCTTGATCGACGAACAGACTCGGCAATCATGGTCCGGGTAGGGTGAACCGTCCTGTCGGGTATGGTGGATCAAGGCGTGGCTTCTTTTTCCCAGCAGCTCGTCCGGAGTCCAGCCCAGCATGCGTCCGGCGGCGGGATTGATGAAGGTGATCAACCCCTCCTGATCGACCCCGAAAATTCCCTCGCCGGCGGTTGACAGAATCAAATCGGTTTGATGATGCATCGCCCGGAGCTTGATGTCGGCTTCCTGGCGACGAGCCAACTCCTGTTCGAGAAGTGCGTAACTGTCCGTCAATGCCTGGGTCCTTTCCAGGACCTTGTTTTCCAGGGTACGCGATAATTTTTCCAGGGTTTCGCTGCGTTCCGAAAGCACGTCGTGGGACTCTTTGAGATGGATGCGCATCAGGTCGAGGGATGCGGCCAATCTTCCCAATTCATCCTCGCTTTCCAGGGAGATGGGTGTGGTCAAATGACCCTTGCCCAGGGATGTTGCCTGCTTTTCCAAAGACCGCACGGGATTCCAGACCATGTGTTTGAGAACCCAGACCAGGGTCAACAGCAGGACCAGAAACGAAATCACCGTGTCCAGGAGCAGGAAATGCAATTCCGAAGTGATCGAGCGTTGCGAGTCAAGGGTGGAAAAGCCCAGAATGACACTTCCCAAGGGTTCCAGGGAATTGATTGGCGAGAATATTTTGGAAAAAAAATACCGGATGTGCGCAGAGTCGGGATCGGGTACGGAATTTTTTTTGATCTCAAACTCCAGTTGGTTGGATTTGGTCAGCAAACGAACGACAACAATCTGGTTCTGGCTTTTGAGCAGATTGTTTGCGTACTCCCTCAAGATTTGAAAATTTTTTTTCGACAAAGGATCGGCGGCAAAAACGGCTGCCGTGTTGGTCAGGGATTGGGCATAACCATCTTCCCGCTCCCACAAGGCATGTTTGACATTTGTGCGGGAATTCCAATGTGAAATTGTTGAAATGATCACAAACAACAGCAACGCGATCAGACCAACCTTGAAGTCCAGCCGCATTCCCCGCCAATATCGCCTGATGAAAATATTGTTTTTCATTTTTGAAGCCGATTGGTCGATTATCATGACTTTGCAATGAAAGTGGATAGCCGTCGAGTAAACATCCATGGCCATCCGCACCTGTTGATGTCATGGCTCCATGCTTGGATCGTAGATGACAATATTGTTGCGGCCGCTTTTTTTGACAATGTACATGGCATGGTCGGCCTTTTGCAGAAGGGCATCGACGGTTTGCCCGTGATCGGGAAAAAGACTGACGCCGATGCTGACCCCGATATGACACGGTTTGCCCTGGATATCGAAAGGGGCGCTCAGAGCGAGAATGATTTTATTGGCCACGAGCAGCACGCTGTCAACATCGCCTATGGCTGGAAGGATCAGGGTAAATTCATCGCCTCCCAGCCGGGCCAGGGTGTCGGAATCACGCAACTGCTCCTTGACCCGGGAGGCGACGGCCTTCAGCAACAAATCACCCGCCTCGTGACCAAGGGTGTCATTGACGGCTTTGAAATGGTCCAGATCGAAAAAGCCGGTGGCCAATCTTTTTTGATGGCGGGAAGCATGGCGAATTTCCTGTTCCAGCAACTCCCTGAACAGCATCCGGTTGGGTAAACCGGTCAATGCGTCATGGCTGGCCATGTGCTGTATCCGGTCCTCCACCTGCCCACGCTCGATCAAACCGGCCAGGGTATTGGCAATGGTGGTCAGAAAGGCTTCTTCTTCCGGGTCGTGTTGATGGTGATGATCGACATACAGGTTGAGAACACCCAGGAGCCTGTCCCGCAACAGGATGGGGACACAATAATGCCCATGTTCATGAATTCCTTCGAAGGTGACATCATGCCGGGCGTCCAAACAGGAAGAGAATTCAATCTGTCTGCTGAGAGCCGCCTTGCCGCACATGCAAAAACCGAACGGGATGCGGCGACAGGCGTTCAGGAGAAAATTGTTCAAACCTTTGTGGACCACCATTTCCAATTCGTCACTATCGGTGGTCAGGAAGATGGAGCCCTTGTACTGCACGGCCACCCAGGGCACCGTGAGAATGATTTCCAGGGCCACTTCCAGCTTGCGATGCAATGTCAGGGCTTCGATGCCGATTTCCAAGAGGGCGCTGATGGCAACCCGGTTGACATAGGCCCGCAAGTCACGAGCCTCCAGCAGTTTGTGTTCGGAAATGTCACGGACAATGACGGTAAAATAATTGGTATGATTCCGGGTCCAATGGGAGAGAGAAATGGATACCGGGATCTCTTTGCCATCTGCCCCTTTGGCCGTACCTTCCAGGATGCCGGTACGGGCTGAATTTGGATCATAATTCAGGAATGCCAGGTGATTTTTCCGGGTGGAAGATTTGCTTTTTTTATCGACGAACAGCGAGGCGACGGGGCGTTTCAACAATTCATGTCTGGGCAGGCCAAACATGGTTTCTCCGACCTGATTGCAAAAATGAATATTTCCCCGGGCATCGAAGACCAGAACCGTGTCGCGCAGGGAGTGCATCAATGCCTGGGTGTTTTCTTCGCTTTCTTTGAGTTCCCTGGCTTGCTTTTCCAGGTCCTGGTTGCGATTGACCACCGTTTCGGTGAGATTTTCCATGGAAGTAGCCACATCGCTGATTTCATCCCAGACGCTGCCTTGCGTCAGGCGGAAGTGCTCCCGCATGGTTTGGGAAATGGCACAGGTATTGGAGAACTCTTCTGAGATTAAGCCAAGAGTCCCGATCCGGTGCGCCAGACGTACCGCCCAGGATCCCAGCGTCAACCAGAAGAGCAGCGTGATGGCCATGAAAATCAGAACACCGACTCCCAGAATTTCCCAAACAGAGAACAACGGAGCGCTCTGGTGCCGGATCAACAGGAGGGGAGGGCGTTCATTTCCGTTCCCCCAATTAAGGGTGACTTGATCGTAGCGGAATCCACCACGCCAATAATGTCTGATGCCGATTGATTCCGGACGTACATTGACCTGGCCATGGGAAGATGCAACGATCCGTTGGTCATACATCAGGAACAGGTCAGTCTTGGGCATGGCGTTGCGAAACAGCGTGGCATTATCCACGGCGACAAACAGTACCAGTTTTCCCTTGCCCTGTTTGCCGAGCCAGAGGGGTCTTTGGTACCATCGGAACAGGTGACTTTTTTCCGGATCGAGGAACCAGCCAGAACTGTTCGTGGCATCAAAGCCATCCTGGAATTTCAGATTGTTTGACGAGAGTTGGAAAAGAACATTGTGGTTCTTTCCCAAAACCAGGACCATTGGCGAGAACACCTGGTCATTCAGGCTCAGGGCCATTTGAAATTTGTCCCAGCCATCCTCTGGCGACGAAAAATAATTGGCCACTTCAATGCGGGCATGGATCCGAGTGACTCGTTCCTGCCACTCCTGGTCCAGAAGGACCATTTTTTCTGCGTAGAAGTTCTGCAATGAATCCATGAAGGCGTAAGCGGATTTGTCCAAGGCGGCATGCTGGAATCCGAAAACCAGGGCACCTATGACGACCACGACAGCAAAGATGACAATCAGGACTCGAGACGTGAGTTGATGTAACAGTTTATTGCGGCTGCGGTTGCGCATGGGCACCATTACCGGGCATCCTTGATACCTACCCAACGTCCATCAATCAGGTTTTCAATGTTTACCAGGGGTTCATGAGGATTCGCATTTGAAAAAAATTTCCTGGTATCATCAATCTGTTCCTTCTTGAATTGACCGTCTTTACTGAACAGGCGTGGATACTTTTGCAGACAAAGCCGGAGCATGTCCCGCTCCCGGGGATCCAGGATTTGAAGTTGGGCAACCAGCTCATCAGGGGTATGTGAGGCAATCCAGGTCAGGGAGCGACCCAATGCCCTGACCATGCGTTTGACCTTGTCTGGTTCATTGGCAATGACATCGGACCGGGTGGTCAGAGATGTATGCAGGAAATGGGCACCCGGGATGAGACCGGTCGTCTTTTCGTCGGCCAGAGAAGCCAGAAAAAAGACCTTGCCGGCGGCCAACATGCTGGAGGCAAAAGGCTCTTCGGATATGACGGCATCCATGCGAGCGTATTTGAGCATGTTGGTGCGTTCTTCCCAACTCTGCCCGGAAGAAATGATACGCACATCATCCGTTTCCAGTCCATCGGAGCGGAGCATGAGTTCAAGGAGTTGATGCGCCGCAGTTTTGGCATTGACCGAACTGGAATGGACACCAACCACGCGACCTTTGAGATCCGCGATCCGTTTAACCTGATTCTGCAATTCTGACCTGACGATCAAGACAAACAAAGGAGTGTCTGCCACGGCAGCCACAGCCACCACCTTGCTGTTGTGATCCTTGGTCTTCATGGACATGAGTGCGGTGAAGCCGACAGCGGCAAACTCACTGTTGCGGGAGAGCAATTGTTTGAGGACGACACCTCCCCCACCGGCGTGTTGCAATTCGACGGATATCCCTTCTTCGCGATCTGCACCGATTTTTGGGATCAAGTCGAAAGGCAGGTAGGAAAGATTGCGGGGACCGACCACGCTGACGACAATTTTTGGCAGGGGTGGATCGTCAGCCCAGGCGACATCAATCCACGAGAGACACGAAAAGGCCAACAACATCAATGATGTTACGAATCCTGATCCGGCCATGACGATGCTCCTCGAACCCACTCGCAGAGCCACGCGATTCTGCGTTCCGAGAGGATGTTCAACTTTATACGGGTATAAACTGAACCATGTCTCAACTGTGTCCCAAAATTTAAAAAAATTCAACACGAATTTTTTTATGGACAGGGATCGTTGACACTGGATTTTGGGCATTTCAAACCCGGGGTCTACGCAGATTGGGACCTTTTCCCAAGGTGAAAAATATCAAGAAAATGAATAAATACAATACGAAATATATCAGGGCAAAAAAACAGGCATCCCCGGGAATGAAAGTCAACCGGGGACCCTGCCATGGATTCAGACATTGTTGAATATTTTTTTATTTCTTTTTTTTGAGAGCCTTGTGTCGCAAGGCGTCGTTTCTTTCAGCAAGTTGCTTGATTTCTTCGGCCATTTTGCGTCCCAGAGCGGCCTGGCGGTCGGAGAGCTGCTCCAGGCCTGCGGCCACTTTTTTGGCCAGGGCACTGTTCCGATGAGCGATCTGCGACACTTGCTCGGATACCTTGCGATTGAGGGCGGCATTGCGGTCTGACAATTGTTCAAAGCCCAGAATCACCTTCCGATAAAGCGCTTCGTTGCGCTCGGCGAGTTGCTGGATGCTTTCATCCATTCTTTTTTCAAGCTTTTTCAAACGTTTGCTGAGATCCTTGGTTGAATCGTCATCGCCATCGTTGTTCATGTTTGGTTCATTGTTTTTGAGATCTTTTTTGCCCATATCCACTCCTTTCGGCATTGACTGGTACCCACTCCCAGGCATGAAAAAAATGATTGCCGGATCCATTGCGGCACTTTCCGAGGGGTTCTGGTGTTGCTGATTCGCCATCTGCACGCTGACGGCGGTATGATATCCAGGGAAAGAGGATTTGGAAACGGTCGATTCACTCTTCCCGGGAACAAAGTGATTCTGTTCCGGGAAGAGTGAATTATTTCACTCGATTTCGGACATGGCCTGAAAGATGGTTTGCAGGGCGGCGTGTTCCAATCTTTCCAGGTGTTCGACGAAGGCATGGAAACGGAATCCCCAGCGGTAGCGCCATTGTGCCTGGCTGATTCCCATTTGGCGGGCACGTTGGCGACTGCTGGGAGGCCGTCCCAGACCGGAACCGCGACATTCCGGGCAGACCATTTCTTCCGGTTCGGCTTCAGACCAGATGGAGATGACCTGGTTGCTGACACCTTTGCACTCCTTGCACAGGCGTGTGGCGAGACGTTCTTCGACGGCCATTTCGGCCAGTTTTTGCACGGTTGCGGGTGAACGATACTGCCAGTCCATGGTGGCGAAAAACTCCCTGGCTTCTGCGCCGGCCCACCAGGCCAGGTCTCTCTGGAATCGTTCCTGTCCACCGAATTTGACCCGCAACAACAGACTGGCAGTCCGATTTTCCACTCTGGCCAGGGCATGGGCCACGTCGGACCAGCGCCAGATCCAGCCTGTCGTTGCCTCATTGGATGGATCGATACCCATCGACTGCAACGACAGCAACCGCAGGGCTGCCTTTGGATTGATGGAAATTTCCTCCTTTCTGGTTTCATTCTTTCCTGTTTCCAGGATGTAACAAGATTTTTTGCGCAAAATGGCCATGGTAAAGCTGCCTCCCTACTCTGAACGTTTTGTTGCCGTATGATCCAGTCAGCCCACGTTAAGACACGTTGATGCTACCCAATCCAATTGGGATATCGGGAATTATTGTCAGGCATCTTATTGATTCGATTTATTTATTCATGAATGAATGTTTTCATGGTTTCCCCCCTGATTTTTCGTGGTCTGAATTGTTTTACTTTCTGTTTGATGGCATGGTTGTGGTGAATCTGCGCAATGTTTGAACCCGATTTTTTCAGGTTCCATGCCGTTCAGAAGGAAAATTAAAGTGAAAGTGGTGTCATATTGCTTCATGATCGTATCATTGTCATGTGTGATTGGGTCGGCGACTGAACTGCCCAAAGTTTGTTGTTTTGTTAAAAAGGATTTCAGGTTGCGTGGGTCGATATCCCAAACTGTATGGTGTTTCTTATAGTTCGGTTGAAATAACAAACATTCGGTTTACCTGTCCGGATTGGGAGATTTCAGGCGCGTTTTAAGATTAAATCAATAATTTCATATACTACACAATTTGTTACGCCTGATTTTCTGCGGGGGCGGCATTTTTTTATTACCCCCTTGTTGCAAGCAGAAATTGCATATCTGGATTTTTCGGATTGAACATATGCTTTCATGGTCATTGACAAAGGAACGCGATATCGAGCCAATATTATTCCTTTCTCTCCGGCGTGGTCACACCGGATTTTGCCGGTTGAGTAAGTTAATTATTACAAACTGATCAATTCTTACAATAATAAGGATTAATTCATAAATAATCTTTATATTTCATTATATTACGTTACAGAGTCTTGTTTAATCTCCTGTAAAAGACAGGGTTCCAGGGGAATGATGTGCCTGTCGAAAGGGGTTCATGCCGGCAAGATTGTTCTTGAATCGAAAAATATTAAACAAACTCTTACATTTAAGATATTTTTTGTTTTCACGGTAAATAAATCTAGCGAATCACTTTCATACAGTCAAGAAAAAAATTTGTTGGTCTTAACCGGACGCTTCGGATACACTTTCAGTCATGGATACATTGCAAAAAAGATTGATCTGGGCACGGGAAAAAGCCGGCCTGAACAAGTCAGAGTTGGCGCGCCGTATTGGCGTGAAGCCACAATCCGTCATCCAATGGGAATCGGGTCGCACCGGAATCGCCAAACGGAATATTCTCTCCGTGGCCGAAATCCTCCAGGTTTCCCCGGAATGGCTCCAGTTCGGACGTACCGTCCTGGAAACCTCCATGGAAAACCTGGCACCCGGTCCTGCCACCTTGACCCGTGTTCCACTCATTTCGTGGGTGCAGGCGGGAATCTGGATCGACATTGTGAACAACTTCCAATCGCCAAGCGATGCCGACCGCTGGATCGATACCACACGCAAGGTAGGGCGATCGACCTTTGCCCTCCGGGTTGTGGGAGACAGCATGGAACCCAAAGTTCCCGAAGGTGCCATTATCGTCGTGGATCCTGAAAAAGAGGCCATCAATAAATCCTACGTAGTGGTACGTTTGGACAACGAACATGAAGCCACCTTCAAACAACTTGTCATGGATGGTGGCAACCGGTTCTTGAATCCCATCAATCCGCGCTACCCGGTCCTCAATCTCGAAGGACGCCGGGCAAGAATCTGTGGAGTGGTCAGACAGATTCTGATCGATCTCGATTGAGCGCTGGTTTTGGATTCTCCTTGTTCGGAACGGTTGTTGAAGCTCTGCCTGTCAGGTCGTAAGAACCGGACCTCCTGTGGCGTCGATCTCCCAGGAGGGGCCGGGCGGTCTGGTGCGTCCGGGTTTATCAGGAGATGACCTGCCGGTCATGTCATCTCCTGCCCACCCTTGTGCGTCCAGGCCTTTTCCATTTCCCTCTTGTCCCAGCTATTGTATCGGCAAAAAGCAGGCTTTCATAAGCTTTTTGTTATTGATTATTGGTTTATAATTTTTTCTTATTGACATAAAAGGATAAATTGGTCTAATGGCGTCATGACGACCTGGTTCACAATGATGTCAGTGGTTGATCTGAGGGTTGAACATCGAACGACATGGTTCCCCTTTCAATTTCGATTATCGAAATGATGAGTGGCAAAAAATAATTGATCTGCATGCACCAGACAAACCAGCTTGACAATTATTTGAGGTATATCGTCTTCTGAAAAATTTCGTTTGCATGACTTTGGCAAAGAATACGATTTCTTTAAAAATTCAGAATTTTGTATATCAATGTTGAGGTGCGGGTCAGGCAGCCAGGCCGGTCATATTGATGGCCGTGACAGGGTACCTCTTGCAGGGAACAGGATGAATTTTTTGCATGGTTGCGTCGTGAAGGTTGGACAAGCGAAACTGGAAGATACATAATTTGACTTTCGCCACAGCATGCACCCACAATACGGGTCTGGGAACTGATGGCAGGAGTTGACCATTCTCTGTTGCTCAAAAACCTTTAAAAATTGAGGGAGAGTTCATGATGGAAGAAGTCGTTGTCGTCGCTGCGGGCCGCACCGCCATCGGAAATTTCATGGGTAGCCTGTCCTCCGTGCCGGCCCACGAACTGGGTACTGCGGTGATCAAGGGTCTGCTCCAACGCAGCGGTCTGAAACCGGATCAGATTGATGAAGTGATCATGGGCCAGATCCTCACTGCCGACTGCGGACCCAATACGGCGCGCCAAGCAGCCATTGCCGCCGGTATCCCGGTCGATGTCCCGGCTTTCACAGTCAATCGCCTCTGTGCCAGCGGCATGACCGCTGTCCATCTGGCCACCCAGGCCATTCGCCTGGGCGATGCCCATACCATCATCGCCGGTGGTCAGGAAAGCATGACCCGCGCACCCCACACCCTGGGCAACAATCGTGAAGGGGTGAAAATGGGTGAGTGGACCATGAAAGATTCCCTGTTCCGCGATGCCCTGACCGATGTCTTCGGCAATTATCCCATGGGCAATACGGCTGAAAATGTCGCCAAACAATGGAAAATCAGCCGCGATGACCAGGATAAACTGGCCCTCCGTTCCCAGCAACGCGCCGAAGCCGCCCAAAAAGCCGGACGTTTCAAAGACGAAATCATCCCCGTGGTGATCCCCCAGAAAAAGAAGGATCCCATCGTCTTCGAACAGGATGAATTCCTCAAGATCGGCACGACCCCGGAATCATTGGCCAAATTGCGCCCGGCTTTCGACAAGAATGGTTCCGTGACCGCCGGCAACTCCTCAGGCATCAACGACGGTGCCTCCGGGATGATCCTGATGTCCCAATCCAAGGCCAAAGAACTCGGTCTCAAACCCCTGGCACGCATCGTTGCCTATGCCGTCGCCGGTCTCGATCCCTCCATCATGGGTGCCGGCCCCATCTTCGCAACGCGCAAGGTTCTGCAAAAAGCTGGCTGGAAAGTCGAGGATCTGCAACTGATCGAAGCCAACGAAGCCTTCGCCGCCCAGGCCTGTGCCGTCAATAATGATCTGGGCCTGAATCCGGATATCGTCAACGTCAATGGTGGCGGTATCGCGCTCGGTCATCCCGTCGGCTCCTCCGGTGCCCGGATCATCGTCACCCTGATCTACGAAATGCAAAGACGGAAACTCAAAAAAGGTTTGGCGACCCTCTGCGTCGGCGGCGGCATGGGTGCGGCGACACTCATCGAGGTCCTCTGATCTTCGGTTACCCCTTGCCGTCTTTGTTCTGATCCATGATCTGGTACCTGTTGGCCGACCTCGTCCGGTTGTAGGACAGGGTCGGCCTTTTTTTACGCGCCACTGCTTCTCTCGCCTCTTTCCAGGAGGGTCCATGAGCAATTCCGGGGAAAAACGCCAATTCGAAAGATTGCCCACCAACGAACCTGCCACACTGATCTTTCCTGATGGCCGGCGTATCGCCGGTATTACAAAGGATATTGGAATGGGGGGGTACCTGTTCGTTCCCGAGCAGAGTGACATCATTCCCACCTCCGGTGAAGCGTGTCGCATCGAAGTGGAACTCTTCTACGGTCGCTTCACCGATCTTCCCTGCACGGTTCTGCATGTGGGCAAAGATGGCATCGGAGTCAAAATTCAACGCCACTATCCAGCCCCGCAGGTTTGAACAACGCAGTCGCCAAAATTATGACATCCGCACCAGTAAGAGGGAAAGGGTTGCCTGTTGCGGCATTTTTTTCCGGGTTGATGCGGTCCCAATATGGAACTCGTAAATTTAATCTGTCAAAATTTCAATATGTTATAAAATCAGGAAAAAAGGAACGAAACTTGCGGAGTCTGTAACCAAACCCTTCCGGCGAGGCTTTTTTTGTCTCTGCCGGGTTTCGTTGCTGGACACTTCATGAAGGAATTGGTCATGCGAGCCACGTTTCAAGATCCCCTGATTGCCGATGCCTTGTTGATCATGGAAGCCGGACCGGAAGACCCTGGCTATGATGCCGCCTGGAGTTACCTGTTGAAATGCCGTGACCCCATGGTGCAATCCATGCTGCGCCGCTCCATGGAGGCCGTCTACGGCCCCATGCCTCCGGCAACCGGTTACAGCGATTCCGGTGAAGCATTCTGGACCACGGAAGTCATTGCCAGATATCTGGGTACCGATGTCACCGCAGTCAATGCCATCGTCGAAGAGGTTCATGAGCAGTACGAAGAGGCATCAGGGGTGATCGAAACCAGTAAATTACACCGTGTCCATTGATGCACTTCGCCTCTGCCGGGGTAGAACCCCGACAGGGCCATCCCTGAATGACGGGAACAAGGCATAGAGATTGCAGTAGTTGATCGGGGTATAAGTAGTTCAACTGCTGTAAGCCGGGAGCCTTGATTCCCATGAACATGCGAAGCAAATATTGGCACGGATGGACTCTCCTGGGGTTGGCGGCGACTTTGGCCACGGCACAACCCGGAGCTGCCTTGAATTTGCCCGAAGCCGTTTCAAGAGCGGTCATGACCAACCCGGAAGCCAGAGCGGCCATGGAAAATCAGCGCGCCGTGGAGCAGGCCGTGGAAACGGCGCGGTCCGGTTACCTGCCGTCGGTGGATGTCAACACCGCTTTGGGGCATGAATACTCCGACAGCCCGGTCAATCGCCGGGCAGGGGAGCAGGGGACAGGTCTGAATCGCGGCGAATCAGGGATCACTCTCAACCAGATGTTGTTTGATGGTCGGGCCACCCAATCGGGTGTTGCGGCGTCCGTTTCGCGGGCTGCCGCTGCCGGCTTTGGCTATGACCAGGTCGCCGAGGGCGTGGCCATCGCCGCCGCCGAAGCCTACCTGGAAGTCATGAAACAACGCGAACTCTTGCACCTCTCCAGCGACAATGTCGCTCTGCATAAAAAAATTCTGCAACAAATTCGTACCCGGTTCGGCACCGGTGTCGGCTCCGAGGCAGACATTCAGCAAACCGAATCCCGTCTTGCCCTGGCCGATGCCAATATGTCCGCCCTGGAAGGAACCCTGGAAAATTCCCTGACCCGTTATTATCACATTGTCGGAGAAGTGCCTGTCAACCTGGTGCAACCTCTGCCACAGTTGGATCGGATGCCCAAGTCTCTGGACGAGCTGCTCAGAGATGCCATGGCGCACCATCCGGCCATTCTGGCGGCGACTCAGGATCTGGACGCGGCCACAGCGCAACAGGAAGCCGCCAAGTCCGGGTATTGGCCCAAGGTCAATCTGGAAATGAGTGCCAACGCCAATGACAATGTGGGAGGCGTCAGCGGCTACGCCAAGGCGGTCGCTGCCTTGTTGAAGCTGGATTATAATATTTTTCGAGGCGGCAGCGACAACTCCCGCAAGGAAGAGGCCGTGCGACGGACAGGACAGGCCCGGGAGCGATTGGAAGTTGCCAGACGCCAGGTGGATGAAAGTGTCCGCATGGCCTGGAAGGGGTATCTCGTCTCCCAGAACCGGGTCAGCCATCTGGAAAGACACCAGAATATCAGCAAAAAAGTGACCGCAGCCTACCATGACCAGTATCAAAGGGGACAGCGGCCCTTGTTGGATGTCTTGAATTCCGAAAATGAACTCATGGCCGCCCGGGCCGCCCTGCGCACCGAACAGTATAATCTCCTGGCCAACAGCTATCGACTCATGGCTGCCGTGGGACGTTTGCGTGAATACCTGGATGTGTCATCCAACCAGGTTGTTGCGGCGTCAACCTCCTCTTCGCCGGCCATTCATGCCGATGTGGCATCGGGACAGCCATCCCAGGATGACAAAAGCCTCATCAAAGAAGAAAAACCTTTCCGGTCCGAGCCTCGTCTTCGGGAACCTGGCAAGGAAACCGTCCCAACCGGGCGGAATCTGCCTCCCGCCAGGCCGGAAAAGCGTTCCCCGCCAGAAAAATCAACAACCGGCATGCACGGCGGATATGCCGTTCTCCTGGGGGCGTTTGGCAGTCGGGGCAATGTTGACAAACTGCGCTATCGTCTGGAACAGGCTGGATTCCCCAACTTTGAAAAACAATCCGTGGTCAATGGTCGATTGTTCTACCGGGTTCTTTGTGGTCCGTTTGCCACCAGTTCGGAGGCACAATCCGCCGCAAGCCGCCTGCTGAGTAAATTGGGCATGGAGGTCAAGGTCATCAAGGAGAAGGATCAAGACTCCCTGTCCAGGACAGAGTTTTCCGGCCCGGATGGGTCGGAAAGTGATTCCCAGGAACAGGGACAGTCATCCGTTTCCGGGAAGACAGAGCCTAAGGCCAAGTCCAAGGCCAAACCCAAATCCAAAAAAGAGGCGCAAGAAATTCCCAAACAAACTCCTCCTGCGCCCGCAGAATCGGAGTTGCCGGAAGTGGCGAAGGGCTTGCCTGGAGCCAAGCCGGAAATTCCTGAAAAACAACTGGATATCAAAATGCCGGTGGCTTCTCCGGCCAGAAAACCTTCCCCGGAAGTCACTCTGGAGAAACCTGTCACGCCCGAGAGCCGGCCTTCGGGCGAGGTGGTGGAACAATTTGAAGAGTGGTTTCCCAAGACAACAACACATCCAACAGAATCGACGGCGGATCCCGACAAGGCTTTCCCCGCTTCTTCCGGGGAAAAACAACCTTCAAAAACAGATGATTCTGCTTGGCCGGAAGCCGGGGAGTCAATCCCTTCCTGGCGAGATCCCCCGAAGAGTGAGAATACCTGGGAAAAAATTTCCGGGGGTGATGATGCCGGAAATCAGGGTGGCAAAACAGAGTTGCCAAAAAACGGTGACAAGACCAAAAGCGGCGACAAGAGCAAAAACGGCGACAAGTCCAAAAACGACGACAAGAGCAAAAACGGCGACAAGAGCAAAAACGGCGAAAAACCGTTTTCTGTCGATGACGATAATGGTGTGATTTTGGCACCAGGTCCTGATACCACTCCGGTGACTCCCCAGGCTGGTGAGGGGGATTTGCCCGAAACCGGAGGAGTCAATCCCGATGGAACGGCCCCCAGGCGGACTCTCGACCAGGATTTGAAAAAATGGTTCCTGCCCAACAGGGAGAAAAACAAACCCAATCGTCCACAGCACCTGTCACCACCGCCACCACTGCCGGAAGAAGCTCCCAAGCCCGGGGCAGCCACGGAAGGCAGCTATTCGGTATTTCTGGGTTCATTTTCGGTTCCCAAGCTGGCAGAACGGGTCGTGCAACGTGCTGAACAGTCCGGGACGCCGGTTTATCAGCGCACATCCCGGAATGGGAACCGAACGGCCATTCTGGTTTACGCCGGTCCATTCCAGCAGGAAAATGCGGCCCAGGCAGTCTTGAACCAGATGCAAAAAGATCAGGATTTGATTGACGGCTATGTTGTGCAGACCGATATTGGGGATCCGGCAGGAGTCGGGCGGAACTCTCCTTCCCCCGGTCGGAAAACCCCACCCGGCAACGGGAGGATTTAATTCCCCCGGTCGGAAAACCCCACCCGGCAACGGGAGGATTTAAAAAGATAAATCACTGAAAAGGGGCCGGATCACCGGCACCCACCCGCAGCACCTTGGGAACGTCACCCGACAAATCCACCATGGTCGAGTGAATATCGGCACTGATGCCGCCATCCACAAGTAAATCGACGACATGTTCGACGTGGGGGCGGATCTCTTCCGGGTCGGCCAGAATTTTGTCTCCCTCCGGCAGACGCATCGAAGTCGAGAGCAACGGCTGCCCAAACTCCTGCAACAAACCCAGACAGATGGGGTGATTGGGAATGCGCAAGCCGATGGTCTTGCGCTTGGGAAGGATGGTCTTGGGAGTTTCCCGGGAGGCCTCCAGGATGAAGGTGTATGGACCGGGCAGAAAACGCTTGAGCAGGCGATAGGTCTTGTTGTCCACGCGGGCATAGCGGGAAATGTCGGACAGATCGGCACACAGGATGGAAAATTGATGTGTGGCCGGCAACCGCTTGAACTGCATGATCCGCTCTATGCCCCGGCGATTGAATATGCCACACCCCAAACCGTAGTTGGTGTCTGTGGGATAGACCATGATCCCTCCCTCATCCACAATGCGCACGGCCTGTTGCAACAGACGGCGCTGGGGATTTTGCGGATGGATTTTGATATATTCCAACATGATGGCTGCAACCTGCACGATACCCGACAGGACAACTGGGCACCGGATTGGGGAATCGAACCTGCAATCCTATGGCAGAATTGTCCATTTTTTTTCATCGGGTTGCAAGTATAAAAGTCACGTATGGCAACCCGACAGTCAATTGATTCCCCTGCCGCCCCAAACCGTGGTAGAGTGCAGGCGTGCGTCGTTTACACAAAAAAGGCACACGAGGTGCTTCAATGGTTGATTCAGCAATTGGTACTTCCGTAGAACACTACCTGACCGAACTGATTCGCCGGGGGTTGCCCGTGGAGTTTGGCGTTCTCTTCGGTTCGCATGCCCGTGGAACGCCCCATAAGTGGAGCGATATCGATCTGGTGGTGGTTTCGCCCCAGTTTGACCAAAAACGCCTCCGGTCAGACATAAACCTGCTCTGGCACACGGCCACGACCACAGACAGCCGCATCGAACCCATTGCGGTCGGTTCGCGCCAGTGGATCGAGGATGATGGCATCCCCATCATTGAAATCGCCCGCCGCGAGGGGAAAATCATCCGACCCCCAAATACCCCGCCTGCATAAAAGGCCTTGATCATCGTTTGGACCGATCTGTCCAAATGATTTTGGAACCTGTGCAATTTCATACATGTTTCCAATCTGTTGCGGACGGGCCGGACAGGTGTCGTCTTCCCGTGGCCGCAACGATGATCGTGGCCGTATAAAAATGCCGATTTCTTATTGAAGGTTTTGTTCAAGATCCCTACACTCCCCATTTAAGGATATGCGAATATAAGCGAATGGTTGATCAGCCCGTTGTATCAGGGATAAAATTTTGTTATGTATATTTTAATGTTGATGGATCCGGATCGGAAGCAGCCTTTCCATAATCCCCTCGGAGGTGAAACATGACGAGTGGCAACGCCGCAAGCCAAACAATTCTGGTCGTCGGCGGCGGCATGAGCGGTCTGACCGCCGCCCTGGAGGCTGCCGAAGTGGGACACGATGTCATTCTCGTGGAAAAAAGTCCCTACCTCGGTGGCCGCGTGGCGCAGCACAGCAAGTATTTTCCAAAATTGTGCAGTCCCAACTGCGGTTTGGAAATCAACTATCAAAGGCTCCGGAACAATCCCCGGATCACCTTTCATACCATGACGGAGGTGGAAAAAATCGAGGGAACGACCGGTAAGTATACCGTTCGCCTCCGGCAGAATCCCCGCTTCGTCAACCATAAATGTACAGGGTGCGGCGACTGCGCCAAGGCCTGTACCACCGAAATTCCCAATCCCTTCAACTTTGGCCTGGGTACCACCAAGGCCATCCATGGCGGCCATGAAATGGCCTTCCCCAATCGCTACGTCATGGATGCGGAGTTTGCCAAAACCGATGCCGCCCGCAAGCTGGTCGAGGTCTGCAAGACAGGAGCCATCGAACCGGACATGGCCGCCAAGAATGTGGATGTCAACGTGGGTTCCATCATCTGGGCCACCGGCTGGACCCCCTATGCCGCAGAAAAAATCCGCCCCTATGGGTTTGGCCAATACGCCAACGTCACCACCAACATGCGTCTCGAACGCATGGCCGCCCCGTTTGGACCCACCCAGGGAAAAATCCAGCGACCATCCGATGGCAAAGAACCCACCAATATTGCCTTCATTCAATGTGCGGGTTCCCGGGATCACAACTATCTCCCTTTCTGCTCCCGCATCTGCTGTCTCGCCTCCATGAAACAGGCCACCTATGTCCGGAGCCAATATCCCGACGCCAAGGTGACCATATTCTATATCGATCTGCGGGCCATGGATCGTTATGAAGCCTTCCTGAAGAAGGTCGAAGCCGACCAGAACATACGCTGGGTCAAATCCAAACCAGCCCGTATCGAAGAAGATGCCGCCACCGGCAATCCCATCGTCATCGGCGAAGACACCCTGACCGGGGTACGCTACCGGGAAAGCTTCGACATGGTGGTACTCGCCACGGGCATGGAACCCAACAGCGCCGGACAACCGGTTCCGGCAGAAAATGTTCCCGTGGATGATTATGGGTTCGTGGTCAACGCCGGGGGTGGAATCATTTCGGTCGGTTGCGCCTCTGGTCCGTTGGACGTGGCCGGATCGGTTCAGTCCGCCACGGCGGCCGCCATGAAAGCGATCCAGAGTCTGGCCCAAGCGAAAGGATAAGTGACGATGGAAGATACAAAGATCGGCTGTTACATCTGCACCGGCTGCGGGATTGGTGAGGCCCTCGACATCGATGCCCTGAAAAAAGTCGTCCAGAAGGAACAGAAGATACCCGTTGTCAAAAATCATGAATTCCTGTGCGGTGCCGAGGGTCTGGAAACCATCCGCAAGGATATGGCCGGTGAAGGGGTCAATGCCCTGGTCATCGCCGCCTGCTCCCCCAGAGAACAGGTGGAAGCCTTCCGCCTGGGTGCCCCACTCATGGATCGGGTCAGCCTCCGTGAACTCGTGGTGTGGGCCACATCGGTCGCCGAAGGCGACGAAACCGCCGAAGAAGACCGGCAAATGCTGGCCGAAGACAATCTCCGCATGGGGTGCGTCAAAATCAAGAAAATGAACGTCCCGGTTCCGTTCCAGGATCCTGGATTTTCCAAGGATATTCTTGTGGTGGGAGGCGGCATCTCCGGCCTGACCGCCGCCCGGGAAATCGCCACCGCCGGCTACCAGGTGATCCTGGTGGAAAAAACTGCCCAACTGGGCGGCAAGGTGGCCGACATGCACAAGGTCTCCGCCAGCAAACCCCCCTACCGCGATCCCCAACCCAATCCCATCCAGGATTTGATCGGGACCGTGCAAGGCAACTCCCGGATCAAAATTCACAACAACACCACCGTCAAAATGACCGCCGGTGCCCCAGGCCTCTTCGATGTCACCCTGGGCAGCAATGGCAAGGATGAGACCATCCGCGTCGGTGCCATCGTCGTCACCACCGGTTACAACCTCTACGATCCCGGCAAGCTCGGCCACCTTGGCTACGGTACCTCGCCCGATGTCATCACCAGCCTGGAATTCGAGGCCATGGCCAAGGCCGGAAAAATCGTCCGCAAGTCGGACGGCCAACCCGCCAAACGGGTCGCCTTCTCCCTCTGCGCCGGACAACGCGACAAGGACCACCTCGAGTATTGCTCCGGGGCCTGCTGTGTCTACTCCATGAAACAGGCCCGTTACGTCCAGGAACAATATCCGGACGGCTCCGCCTACGTCGTCTATCAGGAAATCCGGACCCCCGGACAAATGGAAGATTTTTATCGCGGTGCCCAGGATGCCGGCACCGTCTTCATCAAGGGCGACATTCAAAAAATCTCCAAGGGAAGCAACGGCCTCTCCCTCGACCTGAAAGACAAACTCCTGCGCAGCCAGGAAAACCTGGAAGTGGATCTCCTGGTCCTGGCCAACGGCATGGTCCCCAACATCGACACCCAGGATCCCAATGTCCCCTCCCCGATGGGCAAGGATCAGGATACAAGCGGCTTTGTCCTGAATCTGCAATATCGCCAGGGACCCAGCCTGCCCGGCCTGAAATGGGGATACCCGGATTCGCATTTCATCTGCTTCCCCTATGAAACCCGGCGTACCGGTATCTATGCTGCCGGTCCGGTCCGGCGTCCCATGGGGATTGCCGCCAGCGTCACCGATGCCACCGGTGCCGCCCTGAAAGCCATCCAGGCCGTCGAATCCGTGGCACGAGGTGCCGCAGTCCATCCCCGGGCAGGCGACCTCTCCTACCCGTCGTTCCGCATCGAGGGGTGTACCCAGTGCAAACGCTGCACGGAAGAGTGTCCGTTCGGTGCCATCAACGAGGATGAAAAAGGCAATCCCCTGTTCAATCCGACCCGTTGCCGGCGTTGCAGCACCTGCATGGGAGCCTGCCCGCAAAAAATCATCTCCTTCGCCAACTATTCGGTGGACATGATCGGCTCCATGCTCAAGGCCTGCGATATTCCCGAAGAGGACGAAGAAAAACCCCGGATCCTGGTGTTCTGCTGCGAAAACGACGCCTATCCGGCTCTGGATATGGCCGCCCGCAATCGCTCTTCCTGGAGTTCCTATGTGCGCATCATTCCCCTGCGCTGCATGGGATCCATGAACCTGGTCTGGATTGCAGATGCCATGTCCAGTGGTTGGGATGGGGTGCTGTTGATGGGTTGCCGCCATGGCGACGACTATCAATGCCACAACGTCCGCGGCTCGGCCCTGGCAGAAATCCGCCTGAGCAAGGTTTCCGAAACCCTGCAAAAACTCAAACTGGAATCGGAACGGGTGCGCATGCTGGAGGTCAACATCATGGATGCAGGCACGCTGCCGGGACTGATCAACAATTTCGTCGATAACCTGGTGAAACTGGGACCCAACCCCTTCAAGGAATTCTGATTCCAGTCCCGGACCACAAGGTTGCGTAATATTCTGGCAGGAGATCGAAAATATGGCTTATAACCTGTCGTTTGCCCGGGAGGTGTACAAAAACGCCGAGATGGGGCACTGGATCAAGATGTGCATGCAGTGTGGCGTCTGCTCCGGTTCCTGTCCCCTGGGACCCCACTGGGAGTTCGGCCCAAGACAAATCTTTCAGATGGTCCGGGCCGGCAAGGAGGCAGAAGTCCTGAAAAGCAGTTCCATGTGGATGTGTACCTCCTGTTACAACTGTATCGCCCGTTGCCCCCGGGGTCTTCCCATCACCCATGTCGTCCATGGTCTGGCCCGTTATGCCGTGGAGAAACAACAGGCCGATCCCAACCAGACCACCCATCGGTTTGCCACCAGGGTATTCTGGAACAACGTCGTCAAAACCGGACGGGTCGGCGAGGCCGGCCTCTCCATGCATCTCTACTTCATCGATGGCATCGGTCAGGGCATCAAAAACGTCATGGAAATGCAGGCCGTGGCCCTGGGCATGCTGAAATCAAAGCGACTCAATCCGGTTCCGTTCCGGGGGAAAATCAAAGGCTACGACGGCCTCAAGAAAATGCTGGACAAGGCCTTTGAACTGGAGAGCAAGAGGGAGGCTGCAAAATGAAGGAATATGCCTTTTACCCGGGATGCAGCTCGGAAAAAATGGCCTCGGCGGCCAATATGGAAAACTCGGTCCATAACATGTGCAAAATTCTGGACATCCATCTCAAGGAGATCGATGACTGGAACTGTTGCAGTGCCTCCATCGGCTATGCCGGGGGTGGACAACTGCCGCGTATGGCCCTGACCGCCCGCAACTTTGCCCTCGCCCAGAAGCAACAACCCGGCAAGGAATTGGTGGCCACCTGCGCAGCCTGCTGGCTGGCCCTCCGGGAGACCCAGGAACGCATCGAAGAAGAACCCCAAGTCAAGGCCGATCTCGATACCGTTCTTGCCGAAGCCGGTCTGACCTACGATGGTCATATCAAAAGTCGGCATATCGTCGAGGTCCTCATTGAGGACATTGGCTGGGATACGTTGAAATCAAAAGTGAAAAAACCTCTCAAGGGTTTGAAGGTGGCCGGATATGTCGGTTGCCAGACCAATCGGCCCTTCGGCATCGCCGGCGACAATTTCGAAAATCCCCAGTATCTCGACAAGATGATCGATCTCACCGGGGCCACGGCAGTACCCTTCCCCAAAAAAGTGGCCTGCTGCGGTGGTGCCCTGGCTTTTTCGGAAAATGAAAAAGCCTGTGCCCTGATCAAGGACATTCTGCAATCCGCCGTGGACAACGGTGCCGAGGTCATCATCACCCCCTGCCCGGTCTGTCAGTTGAATGTGGAAGTCTACCAGGGCAAGGTCAACAAAATGTTCGGCACCCATTTCAACATACCGGTGCTGTACTATTCGCAGTTGTTCGTTCTGGCATGGGGTGGCAGTTGGCAGGATGCTGCCTTGCATCAACAAGTCATCCCCGCCGATGTCTTGAAAAGGTTTGCCTGACGATTTTCTTCAGGTTCTGACCTGAAGATTCGTACCTTGCACCCAAAACCCGGGACTTCTGGTCCCGGGTTTTTTCATGGGCGATCACACGGAATTTTCATGGACGTTTTACCCCGGATTTTTCATAAAAGCTCTCTCCGGGAGAGGTTTTCAGGAAAAATTTCGGTGCGCAAACGAACCATGGATCCAGAAAGAGATAAGAGCTACTCTATGCACCCTTGTCCGTCCGGCAACCCTGGACCCGATATGGCAGCCACCTGAACAGGGGCCAAGCCCGGACACAGACGAGGTCAGGATTTCCTTAACGGCATGGACGACTCTCATGGATACCAAGACCATCAAACGCAACCATCGTCCCTTTTCGCTTCGCTGGCAAACAATGCTCTGCTGGGCTTGTGGCCTGTTGCTTCTCTCGCCGGGAATGGCCTGGGCTTTCCGGGTGGGAACCCTGGATGTCCAAAGTGAACCCGGCAAACCCTTCATGGCGCAGTTTGCCGTCTTTCCCGAACCTGGAGAAAAGATGACCGATCTGCACATGGGATCCAGATCGGATTATCGCCTGCTTGGTTTGCGTTATCTTGAGGCTTCGACCGGCTTCAAGGTTACCTTGAAGGGATCAGGAAAAGAGTATCGGGCCGTGGTGACCAGTGCAGCTCCCACGCCCCGGGAAAATTTTGATCTGGTATTGACGGTCGCCTCTGATCAACAGACCCGTTTTCCACAATTTTCCGTCGATTGGCTGACCCAGGCCAAATCAACCGCACCCTCAACCGCACCCGCGCCTGCAACCGCACCGATTGTCCCAGCCGTAACAGGCAATACCACGGCGCGTGCCCCGGTGCCAGCCGAGACACCGAAACCTTCTCTACACCTTCCATCTCCGGTGCCTACGGAAAAGTTGAAACCTCTCCCGCGCACCTCCCAGGTGCCCAACGAAACGCTGATGGCCGCAAAACCTGTTCCGGCACCCAACGAAATGCCAAAGGTTGCAAAATCTGTCCCGGTGCCCAACGAAACGCCGATGGCCGCAAAACCGGCTCCGGTGCCCAACGAAATACCGAAGACTGCAAAACCGGCTCCGGTGCCCAACGAAATGCCGAAGGCTGCAAAACCGGCTCCGGTGCCCAACGAAATGCCGATGGCTGCAAAACCGGCTCCGGTGCCCAACGAAATGCCGATGGCCGCAAAACCGGCTCCGTTGCCAGTTGAAACGCCAAAAGCTTTGGCACGTACCCTGGGACCAGGCGAAACGCTGGCTTCTGCACTTCACACCCAGAGAGCGGCAGAGACGCAGAAACCCGCCTTGCATGCCCCGGTGCCCGTCATAGAAGTTGTCGAAAATACCTCCGTGTCCCGACCCCGGGTGGGCAATTCCGTCGAGGGCGTCAAGGGAATCAACGCGACTTCTGTTCTCAAAAACAGTGTGCCGGTTGCTCCCGTCCCGGCCATTGTGACAAACGTCCCTGTTGCAACCGGTGACCCGGTCCCACTGCGCCAGATGCGAGGGGATACCTCGGAAAAAGGGCAACCAAACCTCGAAGAGATGAAAACTCTGGAAAAACGTATCGCCCAACTGGAAGATACCGTTGGTCGCCCTGTCACGCCGGTAGAAGAAATCGCCTCCAATACCCTCCAACAGCAACGTTTGGAGGAGATGGAACAGCGGATCAAAAATCTCGAACAAGCACTCTCTGTCCGTCGGACGGCAGGCAATACGGCAACAGCAACAACGGCGGCATCGACCACAACCAGGCGGTCTGGAGAGTCGCTGCCACTGATTTCCCAGAAAGCTGTTTTGTCGGAATCTTCTTCACGGCCAGAAATTGTTGCCGATGCAGATGCAACGGAGAGGAACACCCGTTTCCAGGCCTGGATGGAACGGCTGCACGGCTATGGCAACACCCCCTGGTGGACCCTGGGTATCGTCTCCCTTCTGATACTGCTCTGGAAGGGGTATCGGAATGGCCAGGATCTGGCGGGTGACATATCCGTCCGCAAACGCCCGGGACGTGCCTCTCAATATCGCGCCACCAACAGCCGCTCCGACAATAAAGGCTTTCCCAGAAGCATGGAGCCCTCTTTTTCTTCTGCGGCAACCCTTTATCCGGTATCGGATCTGGATGAAGCCGTTGGCGAAGTGATCATTCGCAAGGCTGCGGTGGCCAACGAATGGCCCGGCAGCAAATCCTGAGGTTCACTTTTGATGACTCTGCTGATTCTGCCAGCCGATGACACGATAAAGGCAAGCACATGAAATGGGGATCAAGTGTCAGAGAGGGTTCCTCCCTGACAGAGGCCTTTCGTCTGGCGACGCTGGATATTCAGGAACAGTTGGGTCAGGAAACCCCGGACCTGGCCCTGGTTTTTGTCTCTTCCCTTTATCAGTCCGCTGCCAGAAGTGTTCCGGAGTTGTTGCAAAGCGGCTTGAATCCCCGCCACTGGTTGGGTTGTTCAGCCAACGGCGTCATCGGGGATGGGCAGGAAGTGGAGTATCGTCCGGCGGTCTCGATCACCGCTGCCTTGTTGCCGGATGTGCAGTTGCAGGTGTTCCACATGGAATACCCGGATCTGGGTGCCCTTGGTTGGGATGAACAAAACTGGCAACAGTTGACCGGTGCCCATGCCGATCAACCCGTGCAATTCATCCTGCTCGCCGATCCGTTCTCCTTCGGTGCCGACCACTGCCTGCGTCAGATGGACATCATCTATCCCGGTGCCGCCAAAATCGGCGGCATTGTCTCGGGCGGTTCAGGCCCGGGGGGCAATCTGCTCTGGTCAAACGGGGTTCTGGATCATACCGGACTGATCGGAATTGCCATGCAGGGCAATATTCAACTGGATACCATCGTGGCCCAGGGGTGCCGCCCCATCGGCAATCCCATGTTTGTCACCCGCCAGCGCGACAATGTTCTGCTGGAACTGGATGGCCGCCGACCGGATGAAATATTGTCGGAATTGATCAAGGAAGCCGCCGAAAAAGACCAGCATTTGGCACATGGTGCCCTTTTTCTCGGTCTGGCCATGCCCCCAACAAAAGTAACCTATCGTCCGGGTGATTTTTTGATTCGCAATCTGATGGGGTTGAATCCGGATACCGGTGCTTTGACGGTTGGCAGCATTCTGGAACCGTACCAGGTGGTCCAGTTTCATGTACGCGACGCCCGCAGTTCACGCGATGAATTGATCCGGCTGCTGAAGGAATATCACCAGGCACAACCCACACCACCTGCGGGAGGGGTGATTTTTTCCTGCCTGGGACGCGGCAGCACCATGTTTGGTCGCCCCAATCATGACACGGATCTGTTTCGCCAATATTACGCTGACATTCCCCTGGGCGGTTTTTTTGGCAACGGCGAGATTGGCCCGGTGGCCGGGATGACCTTCCTGCACGGCTATACCAGCTCTTTTGGTCTGTTTCGTCCCTTGCAGAGTGTCCCCTCCGAGAGAACCACTTAAACCTGCCAACGGTTTGCCCAGTGCATCTGCTGTAGCGTGAATCTTGGTCGTCAGTTGTTTCCTTCTTGACCTGCCAATTGCCTGTTTGCCCAATTTTTTATACCCGGCAGATTTTTGGTGCGCTCTGATGATCGTGCTGTCGATCAGCAGTTGGCTCATCTCAGGGTCATCATTGACTTTCTCCAGTACTCGATGATTCCACACACCGGATGAAACCGCATCTTCGGAAGGGACTGTATTCAGAAATTCGCCATTTGTGAACGGGTACCAAGGGGAAAGTTGTAATGTGAAACTGGATATATTTTAATATTGCACGATAATTTATAGTATTTTTATCTATTTTGCAAGAAGCGCGGTCGATTGCTTGTTATCATGACAAGTGAAAAATATGTTGACTGATTGTGGTAAATTTTCTTTAATAATGCCAGGTCAGCGCATCGTTTTATCCCGTATAGAGAGCGTTGTCGTCTTTTGAGCGTATCGGAAAAACAAAGTTTTGGTCGTGGCGTTTGCGATTTTTTGGTCAATGGGATGGGTCTGGGAAGGGTTCAAATAAGGAGACTGGTATGGTTATTCGCGGAACGATCTTGCAGCCATGGAACTGGCATACCCCCAAGCTGGATAGGGAAGGGAAGTGCCTCTATCAACGTCTGCAAAGGGATGCCAATCGGATCTGGGAACAGGGGTTTACCGCAGTCTGGTTGCCGCCTGCCAGCGAAGGGTCGGGGGGGGAGCAGGATGTAGGATACGGCATCAAGAACTGGTACAGCTTGGATTGCACTAAGTACGGCCCCAAGCAGGAGTTGCAGAGCGCCGCCCTGACTCTGAGGGACCGGGGCATCTCCGTTTATCATGATCAGGTATTCAACCATCTGATGGGGGGTGATTATGAGAAGGACATCGCGTGCATGCACGTCAAGTGTGACAACAGAAGCGAACCCCTGAATTCCGATAGCACATGGTTTAAGGCTGATGTTCCCACCGATTTTCCCTGGTTGCAACTAAACCATGAGCATTTCGATGCCTATCATCCCAACGACCATGATTGCTGGATCCTGAGGGGCAAGAAGTTTGATACGGATACCAGCCAGGATTCGCTGATGGGATGCGATCTTGACTTTCAGTGCGGTGACCTCATCATCAAGCTTGATCATTTCGGACAGTGGTTCAAATATGAAATCCACAGCGATGGGTACCGTTTCGATGCTGTCAAGCACATCAGTACGCATGGGATCCTGAATTTTCTGACCAGCATGCGCCGGTCCGCACGGAGAAACCTGTTTGCGGTCGGAGAGTTCAAGGGTGACTTGGGGGGGTTGAAGTGGTACATTGAACAGACCCAGGGTCAGATTTCCCTTTTCGATTTTCCGTTGCAATGGAAACTGGTCGAGGCTTCACAGAAGAAGGAGCTTCCCCACCGCTTCGACATGGGATCGATTTTCGATAACACATTAACCAGAAGTAATCCGGTACTGTCCGTCCCCTTCGTACACAGTCACGACGATCAGCCCCCGGTACACGGTAAGGAACAACGTGGTGGCTATGTGGGGGATTGGTTCATTTCCCAGGCCTATGCCCTGATTCTTCTGCGGGACGAAGGCTACCCCATGGTCGCTGACGTGGATATGTTGCGTCATGGGGCCATGATTCAACGCTATATGCTCGCACGTCGGCATTGTACCTTCGGCAGTCGGTACGACCGGTTTGACCATCCCGCGACTATCGGCTGGGCCTTTACCGGTGACCAGGGATACGACAACAGCATGGCCGTCGTACTCTCCAACGGGGATTACGGCCAGAAATGGCTTCCCACTTACAGGCCCCACGTTCGCTATCGCGACTTGACCCAGAGTCTCCAGCATACTATCGTGACCAATGAGTACGGCTGGGCTGAGTTTCAATGCCCCAGTCAGAACACCTCGGTCTGGGTGGAGGAGACTAAATTCGATAATCTGGCACCGTTTTTCTAAGGCCCATTGACGCTCTCGCGGGATTGCTATGGCCTGTTGATACTCAATAGTTTTACAACAAATAGGTTTTCCCTCAAGCAATCCGAATCGTAACATCTCAGGTACCCTGGCGGCGGGTCATGTGGTCCACGTATCGGAAAAACAAGGTCTCGGTCGTGGTGTTTGCGGTTTTTTAGTCAATGGGACGGGTCTGGGAAGGGGTTCACCCTTCCCAGCGGGGTTTGGGGCGGAGTCCAAGTGTTTTTGACTTTTTTGCCCGAAGGGCATAATGTTCTAGATCCAACACGAGACTCAAGTGGCGTGATCAAAGCGGGGGCCCGGTCTGGGGGAGTTAACTCCTCCCCCAGATTTGTATTGGATCGATCTGAAACAGGCTACTGGACCAACCGACCTGATTTGAAACGTCCATTTTTTCTGGCTTGGTCACTCGCCGGTACATCGAAAAATTTTGGCACGTCGAATTAGCACGGTTGATCGACTACATGCGCATGACCATATCCTGACCCATGAGCCAGAGATTGAAAAGCGTGATGCCAGCCACGAAGAGGTAGACGGGGAGCAGTTTCCAGCCTTCCAGATTGCCGCCATCCCTGAGGGCACCCCGGGCGCGATGCCGGACAATCTCGACCCCAAGCCAAAAACCAAATGCCATCAATAACATCTGGGTGCTGAACAGGAGAGAATCCGCAATCAGCGGATTTTGCATCATGGCATGTCGTTCCGCAGCGGTGAAGGGTATGGTGCCGCTGCCCAGGGGGTTTTTCAAGACCCGCCAAAGATCAGGAGCTTCGCGGGAAAAATGGTCCAGATTGTGGGCCAGATGATAGGCGAAGGATAATGGCAGCGAACTGAAGGCAAGTTGGGAAAAAAGTTGCCGATACGGGGCCGCATTGGGAGCCAGGATGCGCACCCCCCAAATGGCCAGGGCAAAAGCCAGGGCAGGCAGGGAAAAACTGAGCAGCATGAGAATGGTAAAGGTGATATAGGGTGGATCGCTTTCCCCCAGGAGGCCCTTGACCGCATCGACCCAACCACCCCAGAACGACATCATGGTGAGGCCATGGAAAATGGTGATCGCCAGCAGGCCGAGCATGAACCAGGAACCATCCCAATGGGCGCGGGCCACGGTTTTGGCTTCACTGGCCATGCTGCGCAGCCGCCAGGTGACGTTGTCGTGCGGACAGGAGATGACACAGGACCCACAGGAGATACAGAAGGTGTTTTGCCCAAACCGGCCCAGGGTCAAGTGAGTCGGACAGGGTTCGATCTCCTTGGTACCGTTGTAACACTCCAGGGTGGTACAACTGCCACAAACCGTATCATCGACCGGACGGATTTCGATGGGAGCCAACCGGCTGTAATAGCCAATGGTCCGCCCAACCGGGCAAAAATAGCGGCAAAAGGCCTTCCGTTCGAAAAAGATCAGGCTCAGGGTGGCCAGGATGAACATGATGGTGGCCATGCCGGCGGTGGCCCAGGGAATCGTGGTGACACCAATGCCCAACTCCAGCCAGGTCAGACCCATGAACAACACCATGGCCGGATAGACATTGCGATAACGCATGGGCACTTTGCGTTGCACGGTTTGTTCATTGGCCGGGCGACGCCATAGACGCCGGAAAACAACGAGCTTGGCCAGGGTCTCCCAGGGACAGATTGCGCACCAGGCAGACCCGACAAAAAAGACGGAAATGATCACGAGTGGCCACCATAAACCCCAGACCAGGACCGTGGCAAAGTTGTGTTCTGCCGTGGCCGTACCCCAGATGCCGGCAAAGATGGCCAACAGATAGAGAGCCAATGTGACCAGTTTGATCATGGCCAGGGGCTGGGGAGAGGCATTCAGGAATTGAACGACCTGACGGATGATCGGAAAACGGGTCAAAGGGATGCTGAACGGATGGGGTTCGGCGGGAAGCCGCGACCAGATGGCCCAGATCAGCACGATGGGGATGAACAACAGGATCGGCAAAATATAGGAGAATGGCATCCCGGGGTGGTTGTGTCCCATGCCATGGCTGCCACCGTGTCCGGCATGATCGGTTTTTTGTCCGCCGGCATCGTGGCTGGCATGATCGGCGTGCGAGCCACCGGCATCATGCCCGGCATGATCGGTTTTTTGTCCGCCGGCATCGTGGCTGGCATGATCGGCGTGCGAGCCGC